>JALYGY010000138.1 GCA_030776865.1 Actinomycetota bacterium
GCGCGCGAGCCCGCCCGGCGTCGCCGGCTCAGACGCGGGCCGCATCTTGCGCCGTCGTCCTCGCCGCCTGCACGGCGTTGTAGAGTAGCATCGCCCGCGTCATCGGGCCGACGCCGCCGGGGACAGGTGAGATCCAGGCCGCTTCAGGCTCGACCTCCTCGAACCTGACGTCCCCGACGAGTCCACCCCCCCGACGGTGGATGCCGACGTCGACGACGACCGCCCCGTCCTTCACGTGCTCCGCCCCGACCAACGCGGGTTGCCCGGCCGCCACGACGAGGATGTCCGCCCGCCGGGCGACCTCGGGCAGGTTCCGCGTGCGCGAGTGGCAGACGGTCACGGTAGCGTTCTCGCGCACGAGCAGCAGAGAGAGGGGCTTGCCGACGAGGTTGGAGCGTCCGATAACGACCGCCTCCTTGCCCGCGAGCTCCACTTCGTTGCGCCTGAGCAGCCAGACGATGCCGTGCGGGGTGCAGGGCAGGAGGCTCGGCAGGCCGAGGGCGAGCCGCCCGGCGCTCTCGGGGCTCAGGCCGTCCACGTCTTTGGCGGGGTCTATGCGCGAGATCAGGGGTATGGCGTCGAGCCCGCCGGGTAACGGGAGCTGGATAAAGAAGCCTGAGACGGCCGGATCCCCGTTCAGGCTCTCGACGAGCTCGGCGAGCTCCTTCTGGGGGACCTCATCGGGGAAGCGGTGGACCCTGGAGTCGATGCCGACCTCGGCACAGTCGCGCTGCTTCGAGGAGACGTAGGTTACGGAGGCGGGGTCTTCTCCGACCAGCATCACGTCGAGGCGCACGGGCACGCCTTTCACTTTCAGTTCCGCTACCTGCGCGGCGACTTGAGCGCGCACCTTGGCCGCGACGGCCTTGCCGTCCAGGATCCTTGCCACGCCAGACCTTAGATGACAGCGAGCAGCCTGGGGGCTACCTGCTTTTTGCGGCTCATAACGCCGGGCAGGTCTATGACGCCGTTGTTGGCCCGGGAGTCGAAGGCGCGCTCGACGGGGGCGCAATCCCCCGCGCACAGGAGCTCCGTGCCACCTTCTATGATGTCCGTGACCATGAGCGCGGCGAAGACGTAGCCGTTCAGCCCTCGCAACTCCTCCAGAGCATCGAGCAGCTCGGCCTTACGCTCGAGGAGCGCCTTGCCGACCGTCTCGACCTGCGCGATGCACATCGTCTCCCCGGAGCTCGTCCCGTACTCCTTGGCGTCGCGGCCCACGATCTCCTCCGCCGAGAGCTCGGAGACGTCGGAGGAGGTCTCGAACATCTCCATCCCGAACTCCCTGGCGTCGATACTCAACAGCTCTTCCAGGTACCTCACGACCTCGTGGTCGCGCTCGGTGGTGGTCGGGGAGTTCAGGATGACCGTGTCCGAGAGCACCGCCGCCAGCAGCATCGTCGCGGTGGATCTTTCAGGCTCCAGGCCGGCCGCCCTGAAGCGCTCGACGATAAGGGTCGCCGTCGAGCCCACGGGGTCGAAGGTCGCTCGGATGGGGGTGTTGGTCTCGATGTCGCCGATGTGATGGTGGTCCAGGATCTCGACTACCTGCGCTTTCTCCACGCCCTTGACGCTCTGGCCGACCTCGGCGTGGTCTACCAGAAGGACCCGCCGGGGCTGCGGGTTCAAGAGGTCGGTGCGAGACACGACACCTAAAGGCACCTTCTCCTCGTCAACAGCGATGGCGGCCCTGTAGTGGACCTCCATGACGCTCTGGGTGATCTCGGTTATGAGGTCCTCGGGGTTCACGGTCAGGGGGTTCTCGGTCATGACCTCCCAGCAGGGAACGGAGAGCTGGATCATGCGGCTCGTCACGTAGGAGTCCAGCGGCGAGAGGACTATCGTCGTCCCGTTTTCCTCAGCCATCTCGACGACCTCGTTCTCGGGACGGACCCCGTTCGAGACGACGAGCACCCCGACCCCGAGCTCTATTACCCGGCTCTGGGCCCTCGTGCGGTCGCCTACCACGACTATGTCCCCCGGCCGAATGGACCTGCCTATCGAGTCCACGCTCATCGAGATGACCCAGAGCTGGCCGGAGTGCTCGCCGTCCTCCCCGACCAGGAGCTCTCCCTCGAGAACCTCCACCATCGATGCTACCGTGACCGGGGTCTCGGCGAACGTCGAAGCCCCCCGCGACTCCCGGGTGTACATGCGCGCCAGGTCCCGCTCCGTCACGATCCCCACGAGCACGCCGTCGTCGTCCACTATCGGGACCTGCCCTATGTTGTTCTTGGCCATCACGAGCCCAAGGTTCCGCAAAGGGTCGTTCCTGTTGGCGAGCACCAGATCCTCGTGCATCACGTCCTTGACCCGGAGCATGATGTGCCTGAGTAACTTCGGACTCTCGGCCCCACTCCTCCTGAGGGCCCACTCGGTCTGGGCGTTCACCTCCCCGAGCCGGGCCGGCGTGTAGAAGCTCTCCGGGTCCACGAGGTTCTTGAACTCGGCGTAACCGATGGCCGAGGCTATCGAATCCGTATCGGGGTTTCTGTGGCCCGTTACGTAGACGTGAGGCATTGCGATCCTTTCTCCCCTTACGTAAACCGGGAGCCGGCGTTTGGTCCATCCCTTTGGAATCAGCGGCGACCCAGCCCGCCCAGGAGACGCTTCCATGCTACGCATTGTAACTTACTTCCCGCTCCCACGGACGAGCTTGCTCAGGCCTTGCTCAACGGCGCGATCTCTGGCACGAAGATCCTCTCCTGCGTACCGAACCTGACGATGACCTTGCCCTCTCCGGCCTCCACGACCTCCCCCACGCCGAACTTGGCGTGCCGGACCCTCTCCCCGGCCCGGAAAGCAGGGGTCTCGACCCCTCCTCGACGGGGCAGGGCCGCGCCCCACCCCCCCTGGCTGGTCGGTCCATCGGGCACCGTGCCGGCCTTGAGCGCCGCCGGTATCTCCGAGAGAAAGCGCGAGGGCATCTGGTACTCGCGCTCGCCCCAGTTCGAGCGCAGCTTCGCGTAAGAGAGGGTGAGCGTCCGTTTGGCGCGCGTGATGCCGACGTAGCAGAGCCGGCGTTCCTCCTCGAGATTCTGCTCGTCGAGGGAGCGGGCGTGCGGGAAGGTCCCCTCCTCCATCCCCACGACAAAGACGTGGTCGAACTCCAGGCCCTTGGCGTTGTGCAGCGTCATCAGCGCCACCTGTCCGCCCTCGGTATTGAGGGTGTCTTGATCGGAGTAGAGCGCCTGCTCCTGCAAAAAGCCCTCGAGCGTCGGCTCCGGTTCAAAACGCTCGTACTCCTTGGCGGCGTTTATGAGCTCCTCCAGGTTCTCCAGGCGCGACTCGGACTCGACGGTGTTCTCAGCCTCGAGCTCCGCACGGTAGCCGGACTCATCGAGGACGGCCCCGACCAGCTCCGCAGGAGAGATCTCCCGCGCGGCGACCCGCCAGCCCTCGAAGAGGCCACGTACGGCCCGGCACGACTTCTTAGCGGCCCCCGTGAGGTCCGCCGCGTCCGCCTCGGCGAGGGCCTCGTAGAGCGAGAGGCCGTTCCGGCGCGCGTGATCCTGCAGCCGCGCAACCGAGGTCGAACCCAAGCCCCTTTTGGGGACGTTGATGATGCGCTCTAGAGCGCCGGCGTCGTTCGGGTTGGAGATCACGGTCAGGTAGGCCATCGTGTCTTTGATCTCCGCCCGCTCGTAGAAGCGGACGCCCCCGACGACCTGGTACGGAATCCCCTCGCGCACCAGCACGTCCTCCAGAGCGCGGCTCTGCGCGTTCGTCCGGTAGAAGACCGCTATGTCTCTCGGCGACGCTCCCGAATCCACGAGACGCCCGATCTCCGAGACCACGAACCGCGCCTCGGCGTACTCGTCAACCGCCGTAAAGACCCGGATGCGCTCCCCTTCGGGTCCCGCCGTCCACAACTCCTTCGACTTGCGCGAGGCGTTGTTCATCACCACCGCGTTCGCCGCGTCCAGAATCGTCTGGGTCGAGCGGTAGTTCTGCTCCAGCTTGACGACCTTGGCCTCCGGATAGTCCCGCTCGAAGTCCAGGATGTTCCGAATGTCAGCCCCTCGCCATGAGTACACACTTTGATCATCGTCCCCCACGACACACAAGTTACGATGTGCCGCGGCCAGGATATTAACGAGCCGGTACTGGGCGTGGTTGGTGTCCTGGTACTCGTCCACGTGGATGTACTTGAAGCGCGTCTGGTAGCGCTCGCGCACTTCGGCAAACACCTCCAGCAACGCGACCGTCTGCATGATGAGGTCGTCGAAGTCCATGGCGTTGTTCTCGTAGAGGCGCGTCTGGTAGAGGTCGTAGACCTCGGCCACGTTCTCGGCGATGTAGCCTTCGGTGGAGCGCAGGTAGTCCTCTGGGGTCATCAGGACGTTCTTTGCGGCGGAGATCTGGGCCGCAAAAGACCTCGGGTTGAAGCGTTTGGGGTCCTTGCCGAACTCGACGATGCACCGCTTGACGAGCCGGACCTGATCCGCCCCGTCGTAGATCGTGAACTCCCGTTTGTACCCGAGCTTCTCGGCGTGGACCCGCAATATGCGGGCACAGAAGGCGTGGAAGGTAGAGACCCACATCTTGCGCGAGTCTGGTCCCACGAGGAGCACCACCCGATCCTTCATCTCCCCTGCGGCCTTGTTGGTGAAGGTTATCGCCAGGACCTCTTCCGGCGCGGCGAGGCCCTCACCGAGGATGTAGGCGATACGATGCGTGAGCACGCGGGTCTTCCCGCTACCCGCCCCGGCGAGGATGAGGAGCGGCCCCTCGGTGTGCTTTACGGCGTCGAGCTGAGTCGGGTTTAGCGATTCCAGGAGCACCAGATAAGAAGTATACCAGCCGGCATCTCGCCTAACGCCGGAGCCGGTGCACCAGCACTCCGACGCCTCTCCCGCCCTGCTCCACCATCATTTCCTTCGTCTTGTTTTCGAATCCCCTCTTCTCCATCATCTCGAGAAACAGGGGCGCGGCCTTGCGCCGCGGGTCGGCGAAGAGGGCCTCGCCGCCAGGGGCGAGCAGCCCGGGGGCGAGGTCCGCGAGGGCCGGGGCGTTGCGATGCTCGTAGAGCACGTCGGCGGCAAAGACGAGGTCGAAGGTTCCGACGGGCTCCGCATCCGGCGCGTGCCAGTCGAGAAGCGCGGTCTCTGGCTCGCGACTCAGGTTCGTCCGGGCATTGTGGTGGGTGAAGTCGAGGGCGGCCTCGTAGTGGTCGGTCGCGAGAACCTGAGCGTCGCGAGCGAGGGTGACGACGGTGGGGAGCCCGACGCCGCAGCCAAGCTCGATGGCGCGCTTGCCGGCCAGGTCTTCGCGCGAGAGGTAGCGCGCCAGGGCGATCGCACTCGGCCAGAGCTCGGCCCAGTACGGGAGCCGCTCGTCGCGCCCGAAGTCCTCCTCGTCCACGAGGGCGTCAGCCGAGGCGGGGTGCAGGATACGATACGTTCTCTCCCCGACCTCGATAGGGGATTCGAGCAGCCCGGTGCGGCCGCGGAGGTGGGTTCGGAGCTCCTCTAGAGGGTCGTCTATCGGCTGACGGAGGCGGCTTCGCGGGCGGCGCGTCCCTCGCGCTCGGCGGCGGCGAGCCGGGCGATGCTGTAGCGGTCGAAGACGTCTTCGAGGGCGAGGCGGGCCTCGTCCCAGACCCTGCTGGTGGCACAAAGAGGGGCCCCTGCGATGTAGCAAACCCCCCCGGCCGAGCAGCGTGCCGGACGGACCTCGCCGTCCAGGATCTCCACTACGTCGAGGACGGAGATCTCCTCGGTCGGCATCGCGAAGCGGTAGCCGCCGTGGGCCCCGCGGCGGCTCTCCAGGACGTCGGCCCGCCTAAGGTCGCCGAAGATCTGCTCCAGGAACCTCTCCGGGATGCGCTGGCGGCGGGCGATCTCCGCCACCCCAAGCGGGGAGTCGTCCTCGTTGAGGGCCAGCTCGACTAGCGCCCGAACCGCGTACTTGCTCTTCTGCGTAAGCCTCACGATGAAACCACCCGCTTGCAGGAGGAACTGCCACCAGAAATTGTAGCAGAGATGCACAGGTGCCGACCCTCGAGGGCGCGGAGGCTAACCCTGATCGATGTTGCGCTCCAGGTACTGTTGCATGGCGTCCTCTATCCGCTCCCCGCTCACCAGGAATATGGTGCGTTCGCCGATATCCACGCCGTGGTCTGCGATGCGCTCCAGGTAGTGGACTATCAAGGCCGCCCGCATGCGCCACTCGGGCGCACCGGAGCCCCCGTCGGACGGGTTGGCTATGAGGTTCATGGCCTCGGAGTAGAGCAGGTCGACCTTGTCGTCTCTGGCCTGGAGGTCGCGGGCGCGATCTATGTCTCGGTTCCTGAAGATCTCGAGGCCCTCACGGAATATGTTCCGCGCGGTCCGGGCCATCTCTACCAGGACGGCATCGAGGTCCTCGTCGCGTTCGAGCCCGGCGGTCTCCACGATCGCGCGGCAGATATGCTCGCATAAAGTGCCCGATCTCACGAGGTGGTTAGTCACCGACTGCACCGTGTAGAGAAGCCCGAGGTGCTGGGCGACGGTCCCTTGACGGGCTTGGAGGATCATACAGTCCCTCTCGGTCTCCGCCCCCCGTGCCTTGTAGCGGGCATCCACCCCCAGCTCCTGGCTTGCTGCGCTCGCGTCGCCCGCCTCCATGGCTTTCACCATGTTCTCTATGGAGCTCTCGACCCTTCGGCTGAGATCGAGGACCTCCGCGACCAGATCGTCTAACCCC
>JALYGY010000139.1 GCA_030776865.1 Actinomycetota bacterium
GAGGTAGACGACCGGATGCTGGGCAGGGTCGAAGCGATGGTGACGTCCATGACCGCCCAAGAGCGGCGCAACCCGAAGCTCTTGCAGAACCCGAGCCGGGTGCGTAGGATCGCCCGCGGGTCCGGGAGCACCCAGCAGGACGTCCAGAAGCTCATCAAGCAGTTCAACGAGATGCAGAAGATGATGAAGCAGATGGGCAAGGGCGGCGTCCCGAGGATGCCGCGGATGCCGTTCAATACCAGGTCCAGGTAACAGGCAGAAAGGAAGGTTGTCGATGGCGGTAAAGATCAGGCTGGCGAGGCACGGGGCGAAGGGCGCCCCCTTCTACCGGATAGTGGTCGCCGATTCGCGCAGCCCGCGCGACGGCCGTTTTGTAGAGCGTATCGGGACCTACAACCCGCGCACGCAGCCCTCAGACATCCAGTTGGACGCGGAGAAGGCTAAAGAGTGGCTCGGCAAGGGGGCTCAACCAACCGACCAGGTGCGCAAACTGCTGAAGGTCTCCGGGATCCTCTAGAGGGGCATCGTGGCCGAGCTGGAGAGGCTGCTCCTGGTTCTGGCCCGTTCTCTCGTGGAGGAGCCCGACGCGGTCGAGGTGTCCGGCACCGAGACCGACTCCAGGGTGGATCTCGAGCTGCGGGTGGCGCAGGAGGACATGGGCAAGATCATCGGCCGTCAGGGGCGCACGATCAGGGCCATCCGCATGGTCGTGAAGGCCGCCTCCGTCAAGCTCGGGAAGCGGGTCAGCGTGGAGGTCCCGGACTAACGGAGGTGGAGCCCTCCGATCCGGTGGTGATCGGGGTGGTCGTCGCGCCGCACGGGGTGCGCGGGACCTTACGAGTGCGCCCGACCGGCTCTGGAAGACACCTCCGCGAGGGTGTCGAGCTCGTCGTGGCCGGACGCCGCAGGCGCATCTCGCGTGTGCGCGAGACCCCCAAAGGCTTTCTGGTCGACCTTGAAGGCGTCGGGGACCGGTGGGGAGCGGCCGCTTTTAGAGGCGAGGAGCTGGTGCTCGACCGGCGGGAGCTGGATGCGCCCGAGGAGGGCGAGTTCTACGTGCAGGATCTCGTCGGGCTGGGGGCCATAAGCGACGCCGGGGAGGTCGTCGGCACCGTGGTGGAGACGTTCGAGACCCCGGCGCACGAGGTCCTGGTCGTCCGCAAGGGGGGAGGGATGCTCTACGTCCCCTTTACCCTGGAGCACGTCCCCGAAGTGGACCTCGATGGCCGGCGCGTGGTCGTGAGGCCGCCGGAGGGATAGAGCCCAATGAGGAACATTGACGTCTTCTGCGTTTTTCCCTCCGCGGTGGACGGCGCCTTGGCTGTCGGGGTCGTGGGCCGGGCGATAGAGCGCGGTGTCGTCGGCTACCGGAGCTTCGATCTCAGGGGGTACGCGCCCGGAGGGCGCATAGACGACATGCCGTTCGGGGGCGGGGCCGGGATGGTAGTGCGGGTGGACGTCGTCGCCAGGGCGCTGCGGGAGGTCTACGGGGTGCCCGCGAGGGAGGTAAAAAGGGGGCGGCGTGTCGTCCTCACGGAGGCGTGGGGGCGGCCGATGACCCAGGGGTACGTGAACGAGGTCGCGGAGGGGCCCGACCTCACCATTATCTGCGGGCGCTACGGCGGCGTGGACGAGCGGGTCCGCACGGCTCTCGCGACGGAGGTCCTCTCTTTGGGCGACTTCGTGTTGTCTGGGGGAGAGATCGCCGCGGCGGCGCTCGCGGACGCCGCCATCAGGCGTCTCGAAGGAGTACTCGGGAACACGGAGAGCCTGAAGGGGGAGTCTTTCTCGGATGAGGGGGTACTCGGACCTCCCGTGTACACCCGGCCTGCCCGGTGGGATGGAGAGGCGGTCCCCGCCGTGCTATTATCGGGCGATCACGGGGAGATCCGCGCCTGGCGCGAGCGTGCCTCGCGGGCGAGGTCCACGGGGTCCCCTTAGCTCTCCGGCCATCCACCCACGAGAGGAGAAGAACATGATAACCAGCGAGAACTTGCAGCAGAAGGACGTTACGTTCAAGCCGGGAGACACCGTGCGGGTGCACTACCGCGTCATCGAGGGTAACCGCGAGAGAATACAGGTCTTCGAGGGGTTGTGCATCTCGCGCAGCGGCGGGGGCATAAACGAGACCTTCACGGTCCGCAAGAACTCGTTTGGGGTAGCCGTGGAGAGGATCTTCCCGCTCCACTCGCCAAAGATAGCGAAGATAGAGCTCGTCTCCCGGGGCGCGGTGCGCCGCGCCAAGCTCTACTACATCCGCGACAAGGTCGGGCGTAAGGCCAGGGTCAAAAAGGCCAAGTAAAAGGGAATCCACCAGGGGCGCGGATGAGGGAGCACTCCCATAAAGAGTAGCTCCCTCTACGCCTTCGACGCCGCATGGGTCATGCAACGTTGCCCACCGTTGGCGGGGGCCGACGAGGCGGGTCGCGGCGCCCTGGCCGGGCCACTCGTGGCCGCGGCCGCGATCCTTGGGGAGGCCTGGGTCTCCGACCTCAACGACTCCAAGGCCCTGCCCCCCAGCCTCCGCGAGAGGCTGCTCGGGGAGATATTACGCGACGCCGAAGCCATCTCCGTGGTGGCCTTGCCGGCCTGGTGGGTGGACCGGTTCGGCGTCGGCCGGGCGAACCGGGCGGCGCTCGCGCGCGCCCTCGCGCTGCTGACACCCCACGCCGGTTGCACGCTCGCCGACGGCAACCTGGCGCTCGGACCGGAGATAGAGTCCTTTCCGCGGGCGGACGGCAAGAGCGCGGCCGTCGCCGCGGCGAGCGTGGTGGCGAAGGTCTTGCGCGACGGCGCGATGCACGCCCTCGCCCAGGAGCACGCCGGGTACGGTTTCGAGAGAAACCGCGGCTACGGAACCCCCGAGCACCGGCTCGCACTGGCCCAGCTCGGGCCGTGCCGGATCCACCGCCTGAGCTACGCCGGGGTCGGCCCCTGAGCAACCAGCTCTCCGGCGCGTGAGAGGCGTTCCGGTAGTGCGCGGGTAGGTCGAGGGATGTCCGGCTGCCGGGCCAGGAGCCTGAGCCTCTTCGGGATAGACGCCGTGCCGGTCGAGGTGGAGGAAGACGTGGGCGCTGGTCTGCCGGGCTTCTCGATCGTGGGGCTACCGGATGCGGCGGTGCAGGAGGCACGGGAGAGGGTTCGGGGGGCGATCTCGAACAGCGGTTTCTCATTCCCCACAAAGAAGGTGATAGTGAACCTTGCCCCTGCGAACCTCCGAAAGGAGGGTGCGGCCTTCGACCTCCCGATCGCGCTGGCGATCCTCGCCGTGTCGGGGGCTGTGCCGGCGGGGGGTCTGGAGGGTGCGGGGGTGGTTGGTGGTTGGGGAGCTCTCGCTCGATGGGGCGTTGCGGGGGGTACGGGGTGCGCTCTCGATGGCCGAAGGCGCACGGCGCGAGGGGCTCGTGCGGCTGGTTTTGCCTGAGGGTAACGCGCAGGAGGCGGCGGCCATCGGTGGGATCGAGGTCTACGGGGTGCGAACGCTGCGCGAGGCCGTGGATCTCCTCTGTGGCCGCGCGAGGGTGCGCCGGGCGGGGCCAGCGAGCGACGGCCAACAGGCGGTGATGGCGGCGGACTTCGCGGACGCGACCGGGCGACACTACGCCAAGCGGGCGCTCGAGGTGGCGGCTGCTGGGGGGCACAACGTGCTCCTTAGCGGGCCACCCGGTTCGGGGAAGACCATGCTCGCGAGGAGGCTTCCGGGGATACTGCCGCCGCTAACCGTGGAGGAGAGCATCGAGGTAACCAAGGTTCACAGCGCCGCCGGTAAGGGCAACGGGGCCCTTGCGAAGGAGCGACCCTTCCGGGCGCCGCACCACACCATCTCTACCTCGGGGCTCACGGAGGGTAGGAGCAACCCGTGTCCGGGTGAGGTGTCGCTCGCACACCACGGCGTTCTCTTTCTCGACGAGCTCCCCGAGTTCAGCCGGCCGACGCTGGAGGTCTTGAGGGGGCCCCTGGAGGACGGGCACGTGACGATCTAACGCGTGGCCGCGACGCTCAGCTACCCCGCGCGGGTCACGCTGGTCTGCTCGATGAACCCCTGCCCCTGCGGCTACGCGGGTGATACGCGGAGGACCTGCCGGTGCTCGGGGGCCAGATCGAACGCTACCAGGGCCGCATCTCCGGCCCCTTGCTCGACCGGATAGATCTGTTCGTGGACGTCCCGCGCCTCGCGCGCGACGAGTTGCGCGGTGGAGAGCGGGGGGAGCCGACGGAGGTCATAAGGGAGTGGGTAACGAGGGCGCGGGCGACGCAGACCGAGCGCCAGGGCGTTCCGAACTCCGCGCTAGCCGGGCGGCTCTTGCTCGAGATGTGCGCGATGGGGGGAGACGCGGAGGCCCTCTTTTCGCGGGCGATAGACTGGATGGGGCTCTCGGGGCGCGGACACGATCGGGTGTTGAGGGTTGCGCGGACGGTCGCCGATCTCTGCGGGGAAAAGGAGATAGCCGTGGAGCATCTCGCCGAGGCGCTCAACTACCGGAGGTCGCGCCTTGTTGACCGCTAGCGAGCGTGCGGCCTACCTCTTCCTGGCCCTTTTGCAGGCCAAGGTAGGCACGAGCCTCCTCCCCCGTCTCGGGGACATCCCGCTCGCCGGCCTCTTGGAGATATCACCGACCGAGCTCGCACGGCGCATGCAGTTGGCGGAGAAGGCATCGCGGGTACTCGAAGAGCTGCGGCGAGACTTCGCTCCGGAGGAGCGGTACAAACGCCTCTCCGAGGGGGGATCTCGGTCCCCACGCCGATGGACGCCGGCTACCCGGAGCGGCTGAAGGAGACCCCGGACCCGCCGCCCGCGCTGTTTGTGAGCGGGGAGATCCCCGAAAACACCGCGGTGGCGCTCGTTGGCTCTCGCAAGGCATCGCCGGGGCGGATCGCGTCGGCGCGCAAGCTCGGGCGGGCTCTGGGGGAGTGAGGGGTGTGCGTCGTCAGCGGGCTGGCCCTGGGCGTGGACGTTGCCGCCCATGTGGGGGGCTCTGGAGGTCGGCGGCCCGACGGTGGGCGTCCTCGGCTGCGGCATAGGCGTCGTCTACCCCAAGACCAACCGCGGCCTGTTCGATGGGGTCAGGCGTAACGGTGCCATCGTCTCCGAGTACTACCTTGGCGAGGCGCCGCTGGCGTGGCGTTTTCCGGCGCGCAACCGGATCATCGCGGGGCTCTGCGAGGCCGTGGTGGTCGTGGAGGCGCCGCAGAAGAGCGGCGCCCTGATAACCTCCGGCCATGCCCTGGAGTGCGGGCGGGAGGTTTGGGCTGTGCCTGGCCCGCTCGCGGCGGCTGAGTGCCGGGGTTCGAACAAGCTCCTCGCCGACGGGGCCGGCGTCCTCTGGGATATCCAGGAGTTCGTGGACGCGTACGCATCAGGGGTTCTGGTGGGCTCTCCCTCGCCGGGCGAGCCACTCGTGCCGGCCGAGCTGCCGCAGACGGAGGCGGCGGTGCTCTCCGGCGTTGGTTTCGAGCCCACGGAGGTGGACGCGGTCGCCGGCCGCAGCGGGGTCGAGATGCGCGAGGTTCTGCCCGCCCTCGCCTTGCTGGAGCTGAAGGGGTACGTGACACGCAACCTCGGCGGCGCGTTCGCCAGGCGGGCGGCGCCGTGAGCAGGCGCACGCTCGGTTGGTTGTGGGCGCGTTACGTGGTAGCCCGCGATGGGCTCAACGGTGAAGGCATGTCCGCCGCCGAGCGCCGGAGAGCCGAGCGCGAGGTCAAAGGGTTGAGGGATGGGTTGGTCGTCAACTACTCGTCGCTCGTGCCGTATGCGGCAAGCAGGGTCTTGGGCCGCGTGACCAGCGCTCCCGTAGACCGGGAGGACGTGCTCTCCTGGGGCATCATCGGGCTCCTGGATCCCATCGAGACCTACGATCCTGAGCGCCGGACCAAGTTCGAGTCGTACGCGATCTCCAAGATCCGGTGGTCCATCCTCGACGAATTGCGAAGGACCGATCCTTTGAGCCGCCGCCTGCGTCGGCGGGTCCGCGAAGTAGAGGCCGCCAGGGGTGAACTGGCGCAGAGTCTCGGGCGCGCGCCGACGGAGGGGGGAGTTGGCACGAAAGCTGGGCGTCGGGATCGCCGAGCACCGGGCGTTCCTGAAGCGTTGCTGGCAAGCCCAGGTTGGTTCGCTCGAGGCCCGACTCGAAAGCGGCGGCAACCTGCATGGGCTCCTGGCCGATAGCCAGGCCGCCGACCCGGAGTCGGCTGCAGAGACCGCCGAGCTGCACGCGGCTCGTCGAGGCGATAAAGACGCTCGGGGACCAGGAACGGGTGGTGACCACCTTCTACTTCTACGAGGGCCTGACGTTGAGGGAGATCGGCGGGGCCCTCGACCTCACCGAGGGTCGCATCTCGCAGATCCTGCACCGGGCGCTAGCCAAGCTGCGTAAGGTACTCGCGGAGAGCCCGCAGTTCTCGGGCCGTTTGTAGGGTAGGGAGCGACCGTTACCGTCTAGAAGCCCCGGCACCCCTGTGCTAACATCTGCGAGGTCAGACAAGAGGTTGCGTTTGGCTCTTGGAGGTTCAGATGCAACCTCTTGTCTATGTGAGGAGTACGCACGCCCGCGGGGCCGCATGGCCGGGTGGTGGTTCGGCTAGAGAGAGAACATCTCTTTGGGCGGATTGCGAGCGCGGGCGGAGGATACCAACCACCGAAGAAGAGAGGTAGCATCATGGAGAGTACGACCGAGCGGATAGGGATCAGGGATCTGCTCGAAGCGGGGGTTCACTTCGGGCATCAGGCCAAGCGTTGGAACCCCAAGATGAAGCGTTACATCTTCGCCGAGCGCGCCGGGGTACACATCATCGATCTGGACCAGACGCTCGCGCTTCTTGAGAGGGCCCTGTCGTTCGTGCGGGGGGTGGCCGAGGCCGAGCGCGAGGTGCTCTTCGTCGGCACCAAGAAGCAGGCACAGATCCCGATCGCGGAGCAGGCGATCCGGAGCGGGCAGCCCTACGTCGCCGAACGTTACATCGGCGGCATCCTGACCAACTTCCAGACGATATTGCCGCGCATCCAGTACTTCAAAGAGCTGGCGCGAACGGTCGAGGAGACCCCCGAGGAGGAGCGGTCGGGCAAGGACTGGTTCGCGCTGAACCGCGAGTACCAGAAGCTCCGGCGCAACTTCGCGGGCATCTCCGAGATGGAGCGCCTTCCGGGGGCGGTCTTTGTCATAGACCCCAAGCGCGAAGAGCTGCTGGTCAAGGAGGCCAACCGCCTCAAGATACCGGTCGTCGCCCTCACGGACACCAACTGCGACCCGGAGGTCGTGGACTACGTCATCCCCGGCAACGATGACGCCATCCGCTCGATAAGCTTGCTCTCGAGGCTCGTCGCCGACGCGATCGTCGAGGGTCGCGGAGAGGAGGCCGTGCCGGCCGGAGACCGCCCGGTGCCCCCGGCGGTCGAGGAGGCGCTGGTGTCGGAGGACGCGACCGAGCAGGCCGCACCCGAAGGGACCGCCGCGACGGCCGACGGCCGCCCCGGGGAGGCACCGGCTGAGGTTCCCACAGACGAGGCGAGCCGGGCCGAGGAGGCACCGGACGAGGGCGGCGATGTGCCGGCATCCGAAGCTCAGGAAGCTGGGGAGCCCGAGAGCGCCGAGCCGGAAGCGAGCGAGCCCGAGGCCCCCGAGCCGGAGGCTGCAGCGGAGCAGCCCGCGGCGAGCGAGGCTGAGGAATCGGACGCCAACGATGAAGAGACCGAGGAGAAGTAAGAGCTTTGGCTAGCACCATAGAGAAGATAAAGCAGCTCCGCGAGGAGACCGCGGCCGGGATGATGGACGTAAAGCGGGCCCTCGAGGAGTCGGATGGCGACATAGACGGCGCCAGGAGGGTCCTGAGGGAGCGGGGTCAGGCCATCGCGGCCAAAAAGAGCGGTCGGGAGACGAAAGAGGGCCTTATCGAGGCGTATATCCACTTCAACGGGCGGGTCGGGGTACTCGTCGAGGTCAACTGCGAGACGGACTTCGTGGCGCGCACCCCCGAGTTCAAGGAGTTCGCCCGCAACGTGGCTTTGCACGTGGCCTCGATGAGGCCGCTGTGCGTCGCGCCGGAGGACATCCCGGCCGAAGCCCTCGAGGAGGAGCGTTCGATCGCCCAGAAGCAGGCGGCGGGGATGGGTAAGCCCGAGGAGATAACGCGCCGCATAGTCGAGGGTCGCCTGCAGAAGTGGACCTCCGAGCAAGCCTTGCTCACGCAGCCCTATGTCAAGGAACCGGACCAGAAGACCGTCGGCGACCTCTTGCAGGAGACCATCCAGAAGCTCGGCGAGAACGTCGTCGTGCGACGCTTTACCCGCTACGAGCTCTAGGGACGCTGTGTACGGGACTGATAAGTCCGGGGCCGACGCAGCTGGGACTGCGGGCCCCTTCTCCGAGCTGGGTCCCGTACGGCGCGTCGTCCTCAAGCTCTCCGGCGAGAGCTTGGCTGGCGACGACGGGTATGGGATAGATCCCGCAAGCCTGGGATCCACGGCCAACCAGCTCCTTGAGGCGGTGGAGGCGAGGGCGGAGCTCGCGGTCGTCGTGGGTGGAGGGAACATCTTCAGGGGATCGCAGGTCGCCGACGAGCTCGGCATAGAGAGCGCGACCGCCGACTACATGGCGATGCTCGGGACGGTCATCAACGCGCTGGCGTTGCAGGCCGCGCTCGAGGGACGCGGCATCAACACGCGGGTGCAGTCGGCAATCGAGATCCAGGAGGTCGCCGAGCCCTACATCCGCCGCCGGGCCATCCGCCACCTGGAGAAGGGGCGGGTGGTCATCTTCGCCTCCGGAACGGGCAACCCGTTCTTCACGACCGACACGGGGGCGGCTCTACGAGCGCTGGAGATAAACGCGGACGCCCTGCTCATGGCGAAGAACAGGGTGGACGGTGTCTACGATAAGGACCCCCGCAAGGAGCCAGAGGCGGTTCGCCTGCCACGCCTGAACTACATGGACCTGCTCTCCAACAACCTCGCCGTCATGGACCACACCGCCGCCACTCTGTGTGGCGGGGAGAACCTCCCCATAGTCGTTTTCGATATACTTAAACCAGGTAACTTGCGCCGTATCCTGCAAGGAGAACGCGTTGGCTCCCTGGTGTGGGGAGCTGCGGACAAGAGCGGAGAAGGGGCCGCAGGGGCAGGAGGTTGAAGATGTCGGACGTAATAGATCTCTCGGCGGCCGAGCGGCGGATGCGGGGGGCCGTCGAGTCGGTGAGAAGCAACTTCGCGACCATACGCACGGGCCGGGCCAACCCGACCCTGCTCGATCGTGTCGAGGTCGAGGCGTATGGTTCCAGGATGCCCTTGAGAAGCGTGGCCAGTGTAGGCGCCCCGGAGCCGCGGCTGCTCACCGTGACCCCTTTCGACCCGGCAACCCTCAAGAACATCGAGCGCGCCATACGAAACTCGGACATCGGCCTCAACCCGCAGAACGACGGCAAGATCATACGCCTCCCGATACCCGAGCTCACCGAGGAGCGCCGCAGGGAGCTGATCCGGGTCGCCCGGCACATGGCCGAGGAGGGGCGGGTCTCGGTGCGCAACGTGCGCCGCGACGAGATGAAGGACGTTCACGAGCTGCGCAAGGAGGGTGAGATCTCCGAGGACGACGAGCATCGGGCCGGGTCTGAGCTTCAGAGACTCACCGACGCCTACGTGAAGCGAATAGACGCGGTCCTTGCGGACAAGGAAGCGGAGCTGCTGGAGGTCTAGGCGCTGGAACCCGTCCGCAAACACCCCCCCGACCCTACGGTCGAGCCGCGTCTCCTCACCCGCCTCGAAGAGGGGGGTGCCCCGCGCCACGTCGCCATCATCATGGACGGCAACGGTCGCTGGGCCCAGCGCCGCCGACTCCCCCGCGCCGCAGGCCACCGGGCCGGGGTCGAGGTCCTGACCCCGCTTCTCGAGGCGGCTGGCAGGGCCGGGGTCAAGGCGGTGACCCTCTATGCTTTCTCGACGGAGAACTGGGCCCGGCCGGAGGACGAGGTGGACACCCTCATGGAGCTCTTTCTGCAGACGGCCTACGACAAGGTCCCCGAGCTGAACGCGCGCGGGGCCCGGCTCCGCTTTCTCGGGCGCCGGGAGCATCTGCCTTTCCCTGTGCTGGAAGCGATGCGGGAGGCGGAGGATCTGACCGCGGGCAACGACGGGCTCGACGTCTACGTAGCGCTCAACTACGGCGGCCGGTCGGAGATCGTGGACGCGGCCAAGCGCATGGTGGCGGATGGCCTCGCACCCGAGGAGGTTGACGAGGCGACCTTCCCCCGCTACCTCTACGCCCCGGAGCTGCCCGAGGTTGACCTGGTGATCCGAACGAGCGGCGAGCTGCGCGTGTCCAACTTCCTGCTCTGGCAGATAGCCTACGCAGAGTTCTACGTGACCGATACTCTGTGGCCGGACTTCTCGCCGGAGGAGTTCTTGCGGGCCATAGAATCCTTCGCCTCCCGGTCGCGGCGTCGGGGCGGGGTCTAGGGAGCGAGATGTTCGGGTGGCGGACCGCCACCGCGCTGGTCCTGGCGCCCGTCGCGCTCGGGGCTATCTTTCTCGGAGAGTGGGCGGTCCTCACCCTCGTATTTGTCGTCATGGGCGTTGCGGCCTACGAGCTCTCGCGGGCTCTGAAACCGCTGCCGTTCTTGGCGGCGCTCGGGGCGGGAGCGCTCCCCCTTGTACTCTCCGTCCCCTACGAGCGAACCGGCATCCTCGCCGGCGCAATGTTGAGCCTGCCCTGGGGCCTGTTCTGGCTCGCCCTCAGACCCGAGACCCGTACCCTCCGGGCGGTGCTGGCAGTCCTCCTGATGGCGCTGTGGGTCGGCGCCCCGCTCGCCCACCTCGGCCTCTTCCCGCGCTCGCGCTACGGCATCATCCTGATCCTCATCGCTGTAGTGGGGCCCTGGATCTCCGACGCCGGCGCGTACTTCGCCGGCCATCGCTTCGGACAGCGCCTGCTCTTCCCGAGTCTCAGCCCGAACAAAACCGTCGAAGGTAGCCTGGGCGGCCTGCTCTTGACGGTCTTGATCGTCGGGCTCGTCTCGCATGAGCTCCTCAACTTCTCGCTCGCGAAGGCGGCCGTTGTCGGGGTGGGGGTCTCGCTCTTTTCCCAGAGCGGGGACCTCTTTGAATCCGCTCTCAAGCGCATCCTCGACGTGAAGGACCTGGGGCATTTCCTCCCTGGCCACGGGGGTGTCCTCGACCGTATAGACAGCCTGCTCTTCACCGCCCCCGCGGTATACTACATCTCCTTGCTTGTATGAGATCATCGCTCACATCAGCCGCCTCGTGAGGCGACGCCTCACCATCCTGGGCTCAACCGGCAGCATTGGCCGCCAGACCCTCGACGTCGTGCGCGCCCACCCCGACCGCTTCGAGGTGATCGGGCTCTCCGCCAGCCGGAACGCCGAACTGCTCGCGCGCCAGGCCGTCGAGTTCGAACCGGACGTCGTTGCCCTCGAATCCACGCACCTCCACCCTTCCGGGGGCTTTGGCTGCGAAGTTCTCGCTGGACCGGGTTCGGCCGGATACCTCGCCGCTCTACCGGCTGACGTCGTCCTCAACGGTATCGTGGGTTTCGCCGGCCTCGCGGCGACCGTAGCCGCACTCGAGGCCGGAAACCGCCTGGCTCTCGCCAACAAGGAGTCGCTCGTCGTCGGCGGCGAATGGGTCATGTCCCTGGCCGGGAATATCCGCATCACGCCCGTGGATTCGGAGCACTCGGCGATCTTCCAGTGTCTGGAGGGGAGAGGGACGCCCAGCAGCATCCTACTAACCGCTTCGGGCGGACCGTTTTTCGGGTTCGAGAAGGCGCGGTTGGTCGGAGCGGGGCCAGAGGACGCGTTGAAGCATCCGACGTGGCGGATGGGGCCCAAGATCACGATAGACTCCGCCACCTTGATGAACAAGGGCCTCGAGGTGATAGAGGCGCACCACCTCTTCGGCGTGCCCTACGACGCCGTGCGGGTCGCGGTGCACCGCCAGTCGGTCGTGCACGGGGGGGTCTTATTCGACGATGGATCCCTCATCCTCCACGCCGCCCTGCCGGACATGAGGTTGCCCATAGCGTACGCCCTCCTCTATCCGGAGCGGGTACACGTCGGGGTCGAGCCCGTCTCGTTCACCGGCACCTCCTGGACCTTCGAGGAGGCACGCGAGGATCTGTTCCGCTGCCTGCCGCTCGCAGTCGAAGCGGGTCGCGCGGGCGGCGCCTACCCGGTAGCGCTCAACGCGGCGAACGAGGTGGCCGTCGAGGCCTTTCTCCAGCGGCGAATAGGATTCCTGCAGATAGCCGAGGCGATAGAGAGCGTGCTCGAGGCCGTCCCCGAGCTCGGTGCGATGCGGAGCCTGCAAGCGATAGGCTCCGCCGACGCCTGGGCAAGGGAAGAGGCCCGGAAGCGGACGCGAGAGGTGGCGCTCCGATGACGGTGGTGGTGGCCATTCTGGGGTTGATCTTCCTGATCATCGTCCACGAGCTCGGCCACATGCTTACCGCCAAGGCCCTCGGTGTGAGGGTCCCCGAGTTCGGCGTCGGCTTCGGACCCGCCCTCCTCAAGAAAAAGATAGGCAGCACCTCCTACTCTTTCCGCATAATACTCCTCGGCGGTTTTGCGAAGATGGCGGGGATGGGGGATGGGGAGCGAGGGCCGGACACTTACCCGGCGAAGGCGCCGTGGCGGCGGGCACTGATCATCGTCGCTGGACCCTTTGCGAACATCGTCGCGGCGGTCGCGATCTTTGCGGGGGTGCTCATGATCTCGGGGGCGGTGACGGGGGTGAGGCCGGAGGTCCGGGAGGTCGAGCCGGGCTCGATGGCCGAGCGGGTAGGCATCCAGCCGGGTGACAGGCTCGTCGCTATAGACGGCGACCGGATAAAGACCTGGGAGGGCTTCACGCGCGACGTTGCGCAGCGGCGTCCGGGGGAGGAGATCTCCGTCACCGTCGAGCGGGGAGGGGCGGAGAGGACGTTCACGGGGGAGCTTGGGGCGGATACGGCCTCCCCCGAACGCGCCCTCGTGGGGGTAAGGCCTGAGGTGATCAAGACGCGCTACGGCCCGCTCGAGTCGCTTGGCCTGGCCGTGGGGCAAGTGGTGAGGGTGAGTGCTTTGCTCGGGGTGTTCGTCGGTGACCTCATAACGGGCGAGCGCAGCCTCTACAACAACGTGACTGGTCCGGTAGGGATCGCCTCCGTGGGGAGTACCTCTGTGGAGCAGGGTTTCTTCCCGCAGCTGCTCGCCCTGATCAGCATCAACCTGGCCCTGTTTAACCTACTACCCATCCTCCCGCTCGACGGCGGACACCTCATGATCATAGTGGCGGAGAAGGTCTTGGGCAGGCCCGTAAGCCAGGAGACGATGGGCAGGATCGCGGCTCTAGGGATAGCGCTCGTCCTGATGCTCTTCTTGTTCGCAACCTATGCCGACCTTAGTAAAATCTTCACGGGACAGCCGTTTATCCCGGAGTAGACTTAGGAGTGAGATGACAGAGGCGGCATTGAAGGAGCGTCCGATCACGAGCCGGCAGATAAGGGTCGGCGACGTGCCCATAGGTGGTGGCGCGCAGGTCGCCGTCCAGTCGATGACCAACACGATGACCTACGACGTCGAGGCGACGGTCCAGCAGGTCTACGACCTGAACGCCGCCGGCGCCGACCTCGTGCGCGTCTCCGTCAACGGCTCCAGGGCCCTCAAAGGTTTCAAGGAGGTCATCTGGCGCTCGCCGGTACCCCTGATCGCGGACATCCACTTCGATTACCGGATGGCTTTAGGCGCGGCGGACGCGGGAGCCGCTTGCGTGCGCATCAACCCGGGCAACATCGGCGGCGACGACCGTTTCAGGGCCGTGATCGAGAAGTGCCTGGAGACCGGATGCGCGATGCGCATCGGGGTCAACTCCGGCTCCGTCGAGAAGCGCTTCTGGGACCTGCCCAAGGCCGAAGCGCTCGTCGCCAGCGCCCTGCACAAGGTCGAGATCGCCGAGGAGATGAGTTTCTTCAACTTCAAGGTCTCCCTCAAGGCGAGCCACGTCCCCGAGATGGTCGAGGCCAACAAGGAGTTCCGCAAGCACTCCGACGCGCCGTTGCATCTGGGGGTGACCGAGGCGGGTACGAAACTGCCCGGAGCCATCAGGAGCGCGGCTGCACTGGGGCAGCTCCTGCCGTACGGCATCGGGGACACCATCCGGATCTCGCTTGCCGAGGACCCGGTCGAAGAGATACCGGTCGCTTACCAGATCCTCTCCGCCCTGGACCTCCGCCACCGCGGCCCCAACGTCATCGCCTGCCCGAGCTGCGCCCGCACTCTCGGTTTCGACGTCATCGGGATGGCCGCGCGGGTCGAGGAGAAGCTCAAGCACTACGAGGACTACTTCACGGTTGCGGTTATGGGGTGCGTCGTCAACGGTCCTGGCGAGGCGCGCGACGCCGACTACGGCGTGGCGGGCGGCAAGGACGACGGTGTGATCTTCGCCAAGGGCCAGCCGCTCAGGAAGGTCCACCGCGACGAAATCTTCGACGCCCTCTTTGTGGAGATAGCGAAGGACGGGCGACGGTAGCGACCGCCTTCTCGGAGAGACCGCGTCCGTAACAAGGTCTCGCGCCCGTGCAGCTGGCCAGGAGAAGAAGGCGCGATGCGCCGAAGCGCGATGATCGAGCTGCCTTATAGAGAACCGGGAGGTGTATGGCTTGGCGGGGCGCCTTGTAACCTAGATACTCTGTTATATAATCGAGGACGCTGCACGAGAGCAAGGGGTCCCACCGGGCCCGTTGCTTTTTTTACGGTTTGGAGAAGGTGAGAGCGACGGCGAGGCTTGAGAGATTGGCGCAGGTTGTGGAGGGCTCGCTCCCCAAAGGGACGGAGCTCGTGGAGGCCCGATTCTCTTGGGGTCCCCTTCTGACGCTGCTCGTGGACCGGGAGGACGGCCCGGTGGACCACGAGTTCTGCTCGCGCGTCGTCGCTGCCGTTTCGCCGGCGCTGGAGGCCGAGGGGTACGAGGGTTCCTTCGAGGTCTCCTCGCCTGGCATAGAGCGCCCGCTGACCAAGCCCGAGCACTTCCGGCGATTTGTGGGGCGGGAGGCGAAGGTTCGCACCTCGGAGCCCGTGGAGGGGCGCCGGAACTTCACCGGCTTCATAGAGCGGGCCGGACATAGAGATTTCGTACTAAAACTCTCTGAGGGGGGAGGGGAGGTGGAGCTGCCGTTCGGCTCTGTTTCCCGCGCGTACCTCAAGGAGGACATATACAGATGAATACGGCATTGTTGTCGGCGTTGCACGAGATCGAGACGGACAAGGGCATCCCTTTCGAGACGGTGAAGGGGGTACTCGAGGAGTCCCTGCTCGCGGCCTACGAGAACAGGGAGGGGGCCGTCGAGGGGGCCGTGGTCGTCCTGGATCGGGAGACCGGCGATCTCAGGGTGATGAAGGACAGCGAGGATGTGACGCCCCACGACTTCACCCGCATTGCGGCCCAGGTAATGCGCCAGACCTTCTACCAGCGCCTCAACGAGGTGCACAGCGCGCAGCTCCTCGAGGAGTACGGCGGGCGCATGGGGGAGGTCGTCACCGGCATCGTCCAGCAGGCGCACCGGCGGATGACCCTCGTAGACCTGGGGAGGGTCGAAGCGCTACTGCCGGCCAGCGAGCAGGTCGCAGGCGAGCGCTACGAGAACGGCCAGCGGCTCAAGGTGTACATCCTGGAGATCCGGGAGGCCGGGCGCGGCCCGAGCCTGACGGTGAGCCGGCGGCACGAGGGGCTGCTGCGCGAGCTCTTCAAGCTGGAGGTGCCGGAGATCTACGACGGCCTCGTCGAGATCAAGGCCGTCGCCCGCGAGGCTGGGTTGCGCTCGAAGGTCGCCGTGTGGTCGAACGAGACGGGGATAGACCCGGTAGGGGCGTGCGTGGGCCCTAGGGGCAGCCGCGTGCGGGCGGTGGTCTCCGAGCTTCGCAACGAGAAGATAGACATCATCCAGTGGGACCCGGAGCCCGCGCGCTTTATCGCGAAGGCGCTCTCTCCCGCGCGCGTGAGGGAGGTCTACCTGGATGAGGATGAGAGGCAGGCCGAAGTCATCGTGCCGGACGACCAGCTGTCGCTGGCGATCGGGCGCGAGGGCCAGAACGCCCGCCTCGCCGTCAAGCTGACCGACTGGAAGATAGACATAAAGCCCGAGAGCCAGGCCGTCGCCTACGAGGAAGAAGAAGAGGAGTGGGAGCCCGACGAGGATTCCACGATGCACCGCTGCCGCGCCGTTCTCTCGAACGGCCGGCGGTGCGCCAACATGGCGCTTCCAGGCTCTCTGTTCTGCGGCATCCCATCGCACCAGGCGCAGGCCGCGGAGTTCGAGGGCATGATCGAGGGCTCGCAGGGGGTGAGGGATGAGTAGGCGCGTATACGAGATAGCTAGGGAGCTAGATCTGGACACCAAAGAGGTGATCGGTCGCCTCAACGAGGCCGGCGTGGAGGTAAAGCATCACTCCGCTTCCGTCGAGGATCCTGTCTACGAGAGGGTGTTCGGGGCCGCCGAAGGGAACGGCCGCTCGGAGGCACAGGAGGCCGAGGCCCGGGAGGCCCGCGCCGAGGCCGAGAGTTCGGGGCACGGCGCCAGCATAGCGGCGGCCCCGGCTGAGAGGCCCGTAGCCACGCCCCAGCGGGAGAAAAAGGAGAAGAAGCGGCGCCGCGTTGTAATTGATGCCAGCGCGACCAACCGCGCTCCACGCCCGACGGTGGCTCCGGCGGCCCCCAGAGAGCCCGAGAGGGCGCCGGTCGAGGAGAAACCGGAGGAGAAGGGCGTGGTGCGCGTGGAGCCCGGCGCGACCGTCAAGGACCTGGGCGACGCTCTGGCCGTTCCCCCCACCCAGATCATCAAGGCACTCATGGCTTTAGGGGAGATGAAGACCCTCACCCAGACGCTCTCGACCGAGGAGATAGAGCTCGTCGCCGAGGAGCTTGGGGTAGAGGTCGAGATCGGGGTCGTTGAGGAGCCCGCGCCCGAGGAGGTCGGGCCCGACGACAGGCCGGAGGACCTCGTCGAGAAACCGCCGGTGGTTACGGTTATGGGGCACGTGGACCACGGCAAGACGAGCTTGCTGGACCGCATCCGGAGCGCTAACGTCCAGTCAGGGGAGGCCGGGGGCATCACGCAGCACATCGGGGCCTACCAGGTCGAGAGCGGCGGGAAGAGGATCAGCTTCATCGACACCCCGGGTCACGAGGCCTTTACCGAGATGCGCGCACGCGGGGCGAAGGTGACGGACCTAGTCGTCCTCGTGGTCGCCGCCGACGACGGCGTCATGCCGCAGACCCTCGAGGCCATAGAGCACTCCCGGGCTGCGGGCGTACCGATAGTCGTCGCCATCAACAAGATCGACGTCCCCAACGCCAACCAGGACAGGGTTATGGGGGAATTGGCCGAGCAGGGCCTCACCCCGGAGGCCTGGGGCGGAGAGACGGTGACGGTGCCGGTCTCCGCGAAGACGGGGGAGGGTATCGTCGAGCTGCTGGAGAACATCCTGGTCGTGGCGGAGCTCGAGGATCTCAAGGCCAACCCCGAGGCCCCCGCGAGCGGGTACGTGATCGAGGGCGAGCGCGACCCGGGCCGCGGCCCCGTGGCGACGCTGCTCTTGAACAGGGGCACGCTCCACAAGGGCGACGTCGTGCTGGCTGGTACGGCCTACGGCCGGGTGCGGGCGATGCTCGACTACAACGGCAACCGCATAAAGGAGGCCGGACCGGGGAGCCCGACGGAGATCCTGGGTCTCTCCGGGGTTCCCGAAGCCGGTACCCGCTTCGAGGCCGTCGATCACGAGCGGATCGCGCGCGATCGGGCGCAGCAGGCCGAGGCCGCCCTGAGGCGCCAGGAGCTCGCCCAGCAGGGTGGCACGCGCCGGACACTGGAGGAGCTCCTCGGCGAGGGGGGTACTCAGGATCTCAACCTCGTCGTCAAGGCGGACGTGGCGGGATCGGTCGAGGCGCTCAAGGAGGCCCTCGCCAGGCTCTCCACCGGTGAGGTGCGGGTCAAGGTCGTCAGGAGCGGCGTCGGCGCGATCACCGACTCCGACGTCATGCTCGCTTCGGCGAGCGACGGTATCCTGCTCGGCTTCAACGTCCGACCGACGAATACGGCCAAGCAGGTCGCCGAGAGGGAGAGCGTGGAGATCCGGACCTACGACGTGATCTACAAGGCCCTCGAGGAGATCGAGGCCGCCATGCGCGGCATGCTCGCCCCCGAGACCGCCGAGAACGAGACGGGAGTGGCCGAGGTGCGCGCGACCTTCCGGGTGCCGGGGGTAGGCACCGTCGCTGGCTGCTACGTCACCGGCGGCGAGATCTCTCGCAACGACCGCGTGCGCGTGGTGCGCGACGGGAGCGTGGTCTACGAGGGTAACATCGCCTCTCTCAGGCGCTTTAAGGACGACGTCCGGTCTGTGCGCGAGGGCTTTGAGTGCGGCCTCGGCATCGAGAACTTCAACGACGTCAAGGAGGGGGACGTGCTGGAGTTCTTCGAGGTCGTCGAGGTCCCGAGGTAGCCCTAGAGAGAGACCTTTGTTCTGCACCGTTAGGCTGGAGCTGGAACTCCCCTTCGCCGCCAGCTTGAAGGAAAAACGCCAGACGCTCAGGTCAGTAAAGGATAGGCTGCGCCGCAAGAACGTCTCGGTGGTGGAGTCAGACAACCACGACCGCTGGCAGCGCGCCACGGTCGAGCTGGCCGTGGCGGCGGTCTCGTTGAGCGCGGCCGAAGAGAAGCGCGAGGAGATCCGGCGCACCCTCCTTAACTACGAGGAGTTGGCGATCGTCGAGTGGCGCGAGGAGTTCGTCAAGCTGTGAGCGGACGTGTGCGCAAGGTGGAGTCCCAGATCCGGGAGATCGTCGGCGAGGAGGTCGCTACCCTCTCGGATCCGAGGATCCGGGGCCTCGTCACGGTCACCGGTGTCCGCGTGAGCCCGGATCTGGCGAACGCGACGGTCTTCTACAGCGTCCTTTCGGGAGAGAGCGCCGAGGAGGCTCAGGAGGGCTTGCAGAGCGCGGCGGGGCGCATCCAGGCCGCCCTGGGGGCGCAGACACGCCTGAAGCGGACACCCCGGCTGCGTTTCGAGCCGGACCCGGTCGTGGAGCGGGCAAACAGGATAGAGAGCGCTTTGAGGGAGGTGAGGTCGGATGACGACCCGCACGAGGAATAACTCCACGCCCGAGGTGGCGGAATTCTTGAAGACCCTGGAGCGCGTCGCGGTAACGACGCACGTCGGCGCGGATGGGGACGCCATAGGCGCCTCGGCGGCGCTCGTGCGCCTGATGCGCTCTATAGGGGCGGCGGCGATCTTCTGCCACGCTGAAGAGGTGCCCAACTACCTTGGGTGGCTCCTGCCGGATGAGGTCTTTCGCGAGCTCCCCGAAGGCCACGACCTCCTCGTCGTCGACACCTCGAGATCCGATAGAACGGGGGTGCCCGTCCCCGAGGCCGGGGTACGTCTGAACCTCGACCATCACGAGGACAACTCGCTCTACGCCGAGTTCAACCTGGTCAACCCGCGGGCCGCGGCGAGCGTGGAGATCGTCGCCGACCTCTACGCGGAGCTCGAAGTTCCGCTGAACAAAGCCGCCGCCGAGGCACTCTACGCCGGCATCCGCACGGACACGGGCGACTTCCGCTTCAGGAACATCTCCCCCAGGGCGCACGAGCTCGTCGCCGACCTCCTGCGAGCTGGGGTCGTCCCGGCCGAGGTGCACGAGCGGATCAACCGCCGCGGCTCCATCCAGCAACTAAACATCGTAGGCGTCTCTCTGGCCAACGCCCGCCGCTACGGCGAGGCGCTCATCTCGTGCGTGGACAACGAGGACTACGCGCGGACCGGGGCTACCGAGCTCGACTCCAAAGAGTCCATAGACCAGCTGCGCAGCGTCGCCGGGGTAGACGTCGTGGCTCACCTTCGCGAGGTGCCGGAGGGAACAAAGGGATCCCTGCGCTCCGAGACGGTGGACGTGGGCGAGATCGCACGCCTTTTCGGCGGCGGGGGCCACAGGCTGGCCGCGGGATATACCAGGCGCGGCATGCGGCCCCACGAAGCAAGGGAGGAGCTGCTCGACGTCCTCGAAGGCCACATGGACCTCGGGGGGGCGAGATAACCGAACGGGCCCCGATAGGAGCCCTACTTCTCGACAAGCCGCCCGGCATCACCAGCGCCCGGGCGCTTGCGAAGGTCAAACGCCTCTTCGCGACCAAGGTCGGGCACACCGGCACCCTCGACCCTCTAGCCTCCGGACTCCTGGTGCTCCTGATCGGCCGCGCCACCCGGCTCTCTCGCTACGTCACGCCCCTCGACAAGGTCTACACCGCTACCGCCCGCTTCGGCGCCGTCTCCGACACCCTGGACGCCGAGGGCAACTTGACCCCCCTCGACGCCCCGATGCCCGACGAGAGCACCATCCGCGCCGCCCTACCGGAGTTCACCGGCGACCTCCTCCAGATCCCGCCGATGGCCTCCGCCCTCAAGCGCGGGGGCACTCGCCTCTACGAACTCCACCGCCGCGGCTTGAGCGTCGAGCGCGAGGCCCGTCCAGTAACCATCCACTCCCTCACCCTCACCGCCACAGACCCGGCGGAGCAGACGGCTACCTTCGAGGTCTCCTGCAGCAGCGGTACGTACGTGAGAACCCTCATCTTCGACCTCGCGGACCGCCTCGGCACCGGCGCCTACCTCGGCGCCCTGCGCCGCACTCGGGTCGGGCACCTGAGGGTCGAGGAGGCCGCCAAACCCGACGAACTGATCCCCACCACCATACGCAACCACATGATACGAACGAGCGCGGTGATCTCGCACCTCCCTGCGGTGGAGGTCGATGAGGCCGGAGAGCGGGTGGTTTGCAGCGGTCGGGCGCTCCGGGGAGGTGGGATGGCGGGCAGTTTCCGGGTGCAACGCGCGGGCGAGTTGCTCGCGGTGTACCGGGGCGGCGGCGGCGCGGCTGCGAGGGCCGAGGTGGTGTTATGCGGGGGGTAGTGGTGGCGTTAGGGAACTTCGACGGGGTACACCTAGGCCACCAGGCGGTCCTGCGACGGGCGGTGGAGGAGGGGGAGAGGAGGGGGGTCAGGGTCGTGGCGACGACCTTCGATCCCCACCCGCGGGCGGTCCTGGGGCCGCAGGTGCAACCCGAGCTCCTCACGACGCTGGAGTTGCGGCGGGAGGCCCTGCTCCGGTACGGGGCGGACGAGGTACGGGTGATACGGTTCGACGAGGCACTCTCCAGAAAGAGTCCCGAGGAGTTTGTCAGGGACGTGCTCGTCGGCGAGATCGGGGCCGAGGCCGTCGTGGTCGGGGAGAACTTCCGGTTCGGGTACAGGGCGGCGGGCGGCGTGGAGGAGCTGGGGCGTCTCATGCGCGCCTTCGGGGGGGAGGCCTACGCGGTGGCGGTCCGCGGCGAGGCGGGGAAGGGGGATATCAGCTCCACTCGCATAAGGGAGCTCATCGCGCGGGGTGCGGCAGGCGAGGCCGCGGCCCTGTTGGGGAGGCCCTACGTACTCAGGGGCGAGGTGGTCGCAGGCGACCGGCGGGGGCGGAGCATAGGCTTCCCGACCGCGAACGTGCTCCCCCATGCGGCCGTGGTCGTCCCGGCGCGGGGGGTCTACGCCGGGTTCGTTAGCGACGGGAAGGCCGTACATCCGGCCTGCACCAACGTCGGGTTGGCCCCTACCTTCGCGCGCGGCGAGAGCCGCATCGAGGCCTACCTGATCGGGTTCAGGGGGGACCTCTACGGGCGCGTGGTGGATGTTAGCTTTGTACGGAGGATACGGCGCGAGAAGAGGTTCTCGGGTGTGGAGGAGCTCAAGGAGCAGATAGCGCGGGACGTCGAGGAGGCCCGGCGGATAACGAACGATACGATCTGATGCATGTGGTAGCATATGGCGTTGCACAGGTCGGAATAGGTTGAGATAGAGCAATTGAGGAGAAACAGAGGTTGGCGGTAGTGGAGAACAAAGAAGAGGTGATGCAGGAGCACCGGACGCACGCGGGTGACACGGGGTCCCCTGAGGTGCAGGTCGCGGTGCTCACGCGGCGCATAGCGCATCTTACTGAGCACCTGCGCGAGCACAACCACGATTACCACTCGCGGCGGGGTCTGCTCAAGATGGTTGGCAAGCGGCGCCGGCTGCTCAAGTATTTGCAGAAGAAAGACGTCGAGCGCTATCGGTCGCTCATCGCCAAGCTCGGCCTGCGCCGTTAGCCTAGCGGCCGCACGCTTCGGGTAAATCAGAGAACTAAGAGGAGAAGAAAAGCATATGCGTCTAGAGATCCCCGTTGGTGAGCGCTCGATCGTGCTCGAGACCGGGAAGTTGGCCAAGCAGGCTGGGGGCGCCGTCACGACGCGGCTCGGCGACACGATGATACTGTCGACAGCGACCCGTTCGGAGGCACCGAGACCCGGGGCGACCTTTTTGCCTCTGAGCGTGGACATCGAGGAGAGGATGTCTTCTGCGGGCAAGATACCCGGCGGCTTTATAAAGCGTGAGGGTAGGCCTTCCGAGAGGGCGATCCTCACCGCCCGGCTTACGGATAGGCCCTTGAGGCCGCTCTTCCCCAAGGGCTACCACTACGAGATACAGGTCATAGGCACGGTGCTCGTCGCCGATCAGGAGACGCCCTACGACACCGTGAGCATGGTCGGAGCTTCCGCGGCGCTCGCGCTCTCGGACATCCCGTTTGACGGCCCGATCGGGGCGGTGCGCGTCGGGCGCGACCCCGATGGGGGCTTGATACTGAACCCGACCTACGGGCAAGTCGCCGAGAGCGACCTCGACCTCGTGGTAGCGGGTACCAGGGAGGCCATCACCATGGTCGAGGCTGGGGCCAACGAGGTCACCGAGGACGTGATGGTGGAGGCTTTGGGCATGGCCCAGGAGGCGATCCGCACCCAGGCCGAGGCCATAGAGGGGTGGGCTGCGGAGTACGGCAAGGAGACGCACCAGGTCGAGGCCGGCGAGGATGACCCGTTTATCGAGGAGCTGCGCGAGGGGTACCTCGCCAGGGTCAAGGACGGCATCGTCAGCCGCGACCGCAGAGCGCGCCACGAGGCGCTCGACGAGCTGCGAGACGAGCTCATCGAAAACCGGAGCGAGGACGAAGCCGCCCAGATCCTTGCGGCCATCTCGACCCTCGAGAAGGAGGCCTTCCGCGAGCTCTACCTCGAGGATCGCAAGCGTACGGATCTGCGGGGTCTCGACGAGATCCGGCCGACCACCGCGGAGGTGGAGGTCTTACCAAGGGTGCACGGCACCGGACTCTTCACCCGGGGCGAGACCCAGGTGCTCAGTTCGCTGGCGCTGGCGGACATGGGGCTCGTTCAGAGGCTCGACACTCTAGAGCCGCAGACCACCAAGCGCTTTATGCACCACTACAACTTCCCGCCGTACTCGACGGGGGAGACCGGGCGTCTTGGGTCCCCGCGGCGGCGCGAGATCGGGCACGGGGCTCTGGCCGAGCGGGCGCTAATGCCGGTGATACCGGACGAGGAGGGTTTCCCGTACGCCATCCGGATCATCTCCGAGGTCCTCGAGTCGAACGGGTCCTCCTCGATGGCGAGCGTGTGCGGCTCTACGTTGGCCCTCATGGATGGTGGCGTGCCGATAAAGGCCCCGGTCGCTGGGGTTGCGATGGGGCTCGTCAAGGAGGGCGACGACTACGTCATCCTCAGTGACATCCAGGGGCTCGAGGACCACATGGGCGACATGGACTTCAAGGTGGCGGGCACGCGCGACGGGATAACGGCGCTGCAGATGGACATGAAGATCACCGGCGTCTCGGCGCGGCTCCTCGAGGAGGCCCTCGAGCAGGCCAGGCAGGGCCGGCTCCAGATCCTCGATATCATGCGGGAGACCATCGCCGAGCCACGCCCGGAGGTCTCCGACTACGCCCCGCGCGTCGAGGTGCTGCAGATACCGACGGACAAGATCGGGCTACTTATCGGCCCGGGAGGCAAGACGATAAACGCGCTGCAGGACGAATACGGCGTCAGCATCTCCGTCGAGAACGATGGCACGGTCTTTGTCGCGGGGGTAGACGGGGTCTCGGTCAAGGCCGCGCTCTCCGCCATCAACGGCATGACCAAGGACGTCGAGCCCGGTGACATCTACACGGGTAAGGTCGTCAAGACCACGAACTTCGGGGCCTTTGTGGAGCTGATGCCGGGCCGGGACGGTTTGATCCACATCTCCCGCCTCGCGCCAGGCAGGCAGCGCATCGATCGCGTCGAGGACGTCGTCAGCGAGGGTGACCGCGTGAAGGTGCGGGTCCTCGAGATAGACAAGCAGAACCGCATCTCCCTCGAAAAACTGGAGGCCTAGCGCCCGTGAGCGATCCCAACATCGCGAAGAAGGACCTTCCGGGGGGCTTGAGGGTCTTCTCCGAGCCCCTCGAAGAGGCCACCAGCGTCGCTTTGGGCGTCTGGATCCGGGCCGGCAGCCGCGACGAGAGGGACGAGGTTGCGGGGATCACCCACCTGATGGAGCACATGCTCTTCAAGGGGACCCCCGACATGGACGCTCTGGGTGTAGCGCAGGCCTTCGAGAGCATCGGCGCCCAGGAGAACGCGGCCACGGGCGAGGAGTACACCGTCCTCTACGCTCGTTTCTTGCCCGAGCACCTGGAGAAGGCGCTCGACCTCATGAGCGAGATGGTCAAGGAGCCGACTCTGGCCGATCTCGAGCGGGAGCGGGAGGTGATAGTCGAGGAGATCAAGATGTACGAGGATAGGCCCGACCAGATGGCCGACGAGTACCTATCTGGCTTGATCTTCCACGGCGATACTCTTGGACGCCCGATTATCGGCTCTGTGGAGACGGTACGCGGCGTGGACCACGACACCCTAAGAAGCTTCCACGCAAACACCTACACCACCCCGAACGTCTTCGTGGTCGGGGTGGGCAAGCTCGACGGCGCACAGTTCGAGCGCATGGTCGAGGAGAAGCTTACGGACCTGCCCGCGGGCGAGCCGTTCACCCGAGAGGCGAACCCCACGCCGCCGGAGAGCCGCTTCTCTTACAAGTTCAAGG
>JALYGY010000140.1 GCA_030776865.1 Actinomycetota bacterium
CGGAGGACCCTCAGCAGTCGTGAAACACGTCGAATGAGTCGCGGTTCGTGGTGGTGTCGCTGCCCCCCTCGCAGTTCACGATGTCCTTGTAGCCGTCCCTCACCCGGATTATGTCGCCGCCCGTTCCACCGTTTATGTGGTCACGGCCAGCGCCACCAACCAATATGTCCTCGCCCTGGCCGCCGAAGATCACGTCCGCGCCGGTGCCGCCTACTATCCTGTCGCCCCCACGGTTGCCGTAGAGGACGTCGTTGCCGCCACGGCCCCGTATGAGGTCGCCGAAGGTAGCCGATTCGTTGCCGCCGAGGCCTTCGATGTGGTTGGCTGCGCTAGTACCCGTGAGGGAATCCGGGTAAGAAGTGCCTTCGCAGTGTGCTCCACAAGTCTTGGTGACTCCGGGGCCCGAGTCCCCGTATGGCTGGGCGAGCGCTACGCTCGCGGCCAGCGACAGGGCCAGCGCCGTCGCTGCCACCAACAATATGATCCTCCTCACGCCACACCTCCCTTTCTGTTGGTCGGGGTCAAGCGTAGCAGAGACCCCGCCCTGGTTGTCCGACAAGAGAGCATCATACCAGCGGGGCCGGCCCTGACGCACCCCTCAATGGGCTGGATCCGCCAACTATTCTGGCAAGAACCGCTCGTATCCAGCTCATCGGCCGAACCGCGTGCAGGTCGAAGTCTCCGAGGTTCGACCCCCGTTCCTCCCCGCAGCGTACGCCGTGGAAGACAAACGGAAGCTAAAACCTACCTATGCACCTGGCGACCGTCTCGTAAGCGAAAAGTAACCGAGAAAATACCCGATATGGGGGTGCGTCGGTCCCGAGGCCCGTGCGATACTTGTCTTGCTAGCCAAGGTGGGGGCAAGAGAAGGGCCACCCCGCCCCCTCCGATAGAGAGGAGAAGCAAGGATGGACGCAGGCAGCCAACGAGCTTGGCAGGTCCGCTCGGCATACATATTGATCTTGGGGCTGGCCGCCGCAGCCGCCTGCGTGTTGGCGCTTATATGGTGGAAGGCGCCCGCAGCTTCCGCCCAAGAGTCCACCGGCGACGCGAGCTTCGTCGTGCGCTGCGACTTTAGCCACCGCAAACAGGTAGATCCCATCGTCTCCTTCGGCGGCACGTCGCACCACATGCACGACTTCTTCGGCAACAAGACCACTGACGCCAGCTCCACCCTGGAGAGTTTACGGGCAGGGGGCACCACGTGCACGCGCGCTGCGGACAAGGCAGCCTACTGGATACCGACCGTGAAGTGGACCGACTCCAGGGGCACCCGTAACCTCAAGGCCAACAAGGGGCTCTTCTACTACCGGGCGGCTGGCAAGGTGTCAGGGGGTGTGGAGCCCCACCCTCTCGGGCTAAAGGTAGTTACCGCCCAGGGCAAGCGTGTCGAATGGAGGTGCGCGAACGGCACGTGGTCGAAGTACCCACCGACGCGGTGCTCCAACGGCAAGCTGGTGGTACGCATCAAGTTCCCATTCTGCTCCGATGGGAACCTCGACAGCGCCGACCATCGCTCGCACATGGCCTACCCCGTAAGAAAGAGCGATGGCACACTGCGGTGTTCGAATAGCCACCCAATTACCCTCCCACGGCTCCAGATGAACGCTCAATTCCCCATCCCCACCACTTCCGGCAGGGTGACGCTCGCTTCGGGCTCATACTCCACCATGCACGCCGACTTCTTCAACGCCTGGGAAGAGGGGAGGCTCGCCGAGCTGGTGGAGGACTGCATCAACGCAGCTCCGTTTACGACCTCGAATCCGAAGCCCGCGGAGTGCCAGGTAACGGGTACGTAGAAGAGGGCCCGCAGCGTCAGGGAGGGGCAAGGCACGACCGAACAGAGCGGTACCTGGCGCCCAACGGGGGCGAGGGTGCGTGCCGCTACGGCCCGTAGCGGGGCAGCTGTTCGACGGGGATCTTGCTCAAAGGCTGCGCGGTCCGGTCTTTCTCGGAGAGGACGGGTGGTGCTTGCAGGGGCCACTCTATCCCGATCTCCGGGTCGTTCCAGAGCACGAAGCCCTCGGCGCCGGGGTTGTATTTCGCCGTGCACTTGTAGGCGAAGAGCGCCCTGTCGCCGGTGACGAGAAAGCCGTGGGCGAAGCCTTCTGGGACGTAGAACTGGCGTTTGTTCTCCGAGGAGAGTATGAGTCCCTCCCACTCCCCGAACGTCGGCGAGCCGACCCTAATATCCACGGCCACGTCGAAGACCTCACCCTGCAGGACCTGAACCAGTTTGCCCTGCTGATCCGGGTTCTGAAAGTGCAGCCCGCGCAGCACGCCCCCCGCCGAGAAGGACAGGTTGTCCTGGACAAAGCGGCCTGGTAGGCCGGCCTCCTCGTAGCGGGCCCGATGCCAGGTCTCCATAAAAAAGCCCCGCTCGTCGCCGAACACCTTGGGCTCCACGATGACTACGCCCGGGATCTTGGTCTCGATGACCTTCAAGAGGCGACTCCTTTTCTGGCGGGCGTGTGGTGGTCGGCGTCGAAGTACGGTTCGTTGAGGTGTGGTTCGTCGTCCTCCACCAACTCCGACAGGTATCGTCCGTAGCCGCTGTTCTCGAGGGGCTCAGCGAGGCGGATCACCTGTTCGGCGTCTATATATCCCATGCGGTAGGCGATCTCCTCCGGGCAGGCGATCTTGAGACCCTGCCGCTCTTCGACGGTCTTGACGAAGTCGGCGGCCTGCTTGAGGGACTCGTGGGTTCCCGTATCCAGCCAGGCCATCCCCCGGCCCAGGATCTCGACCCGCAGCTGGCCCCGCTTGAGGTACTCGACGTTGACGTCGGTTATCTCCAGTTCGCCCCGCGCCGAAGGCTCGAGATTCCGGGCTATATCCAGCACCTGGTTGTCGTAGAAGTAGAGCCCCGTGACCGCGTAGTGCGATCTGGGTTTGTCGGGCTTCTCTTCTATGCCGACGACCGTGCCGTCGCGCTCGAACTCGACCACGCCGTAGCGCTCCGGGTCCTTGACGTGGTAGCCGAAGATGGTCGCCTCTCTCTCCCGGCTCGCCGCTTCACGCAGGATCTGGCCGAAACCCTGACCATAAAAGATGTTGTCCCCCAGTATCAGGGCGACGGCCTCGCTCCCGACGAAGCCCCGTCCGATGATAAAGGCCTGGGCCAGACCCTCGGGCCTCGGCTGTAGTGCGTACTCCAGGTTCAGCCCCCACCGGGAGCCGTCCTCCAGCAACTGCTCGAACCTGGGCAGGTCCGCGGGGGTCGAGATCACCAGGATATCCCTTATGCCCGCCAGCATCAGCGACGAGAGGGGGTAGTAGATCAGGGGCTTGTCGTAGATCGGGAGTAGCTGCTTGCTGACCACGCGCGTCAGCGGGTAGAGCCGCGTGCCGGACCCTCCGGCCAGAACGATGCCCTTCACCGACCTACCTCCCCCCGACACGGCTTTCCTGCGCCGCGCCGGTCAACCACACACCGTTTGTTTGCTGGCCACTGTCTAGAGCCACGCGGTCGATTCTAACAGGATCGACCGGTGATATGGCACACGGACCATGCCCGATGGATCGGGCTTACCAAGGGACCAATCGGCGGGAACCTTCCGAGCGGCGCGTACCCTACCTGTAGCGTTTGATCAGGCGCATGTACCTGCGCCAGTCCCAGTGGCGACCCGGATCCGTGTGGCAGCTGATCCCGCCACCAGCTCCCGGGCAACCGGGCACCTCGTGGTGGCCGATGATGTACCGCCGGTCGACGGGTATGCGGTACTTTCTGCAGAGGTAAGCGCTGAGCCTCGCCGATGTGCGGTACATCCTCTTGGTGAACCACCTGGGATTACCTACGTAGCCCGCGTGCTCTATGCCGATGCACCTGGTGTTGGTCTTCCAGTGCCCCGCGTGCCAGGCGATGTCTTCGTTGTGCACGCACTGCGCCAACCCGCCTTTTGTGCCCACCACGTAGTGGGCGGAGACGTCGGCGGCGGGGTTCTGGAACCAGTTTACGGTGCCAGAGAAAGAGCCCTGGGCCACGTGGATGACTATCTTATCTATCTGCCTGGCTCGTCGGTTGTCGTTGGTGTAGTTGCTGCGGTGCGCCGGTCGCCAGACGGCCCTCCGGTAGTCGGCGCTCCCCTGGGCGGTGTAGATCTGGGGCACCTCCACGCCCCTCTGGGGCGCCAGCCGCAGGCTCTCTCCGGTCGAGATGGCCGCCGAGGCCCCGTTCTTTAGCGTCTCGTAAACCTCGACGGCGTACAGCTGGGTGTCGCCGTACTCGGCAACTGCTTCCTGCCAGCCGTTCAGTTCCGCTGGTCTGTTCGCACCCTGGATATCCGCCAGGACCGCAGCCCCACCCCGCACGTTGGCCGCGCGGTCGCTCTTGAGCTCTTTTTCGGAGAGTCCGGTCAGGCTCGCGGCCCTACCCAGAGTATCCCGCGAGGGGTTGCGCAGGAGCTGCATGAGGCCGTAGGCGCCGCGCCCGTGGAGATCGCCCGGCTCGTAGTCGCTGGACTCGGGCGCGGGCATCTCCCAGAGGGTGTTCACGTAGCCCATCGCCATGAGCAGCTCTTTCGGGACCTCGTACTTCGCGGCCGCGGCCGCGAACTCCGCCTTCAAGAGAGACCCCGGCCGGGCCAGGACCTTGCCGCCAGCCGCTCCGAGCAGGACCGCACCCGCGAGCCCGGCACCGCCGAGCCTCAAGAAGTCCCTCCGATTCATGGAACCGGTCGGCGCCGCTCTGTGTGGCATATCGTGCCACTCGGTAAACACTTCCCCCTCCTTTACTAACCGCACAGGCGATTATGTTACTGCTACAGTTAACGCAGATCAACTTACGAGCACCTGCCGGCCGGCGGTGGGACGAGGCGCCTACGTTTCGGCAACACGCCTGGCTATCTCCCGACCGATCGGTATGGAGGCCGTGGCGGCCGGCGAGGGCGCGTTGAGGACGTGAACGGAGCTCTTGCCCTCCGAGATCAGGAAGTCGTCCACCAACGTGCCGTCTTCCTTGAGCGCCTGGGCCCTTACGCCGGCTGCGATGGGGAC
>JALYGY010000141.1 GCA_030776865.1 Actinomycetota bacterium
CTACGAAATATGGGGATTTGTATCAAAGGAATCCTCCCCTCAAATTCGTCCTACCGCATCTTTATGCAGCACCACAAGATGCAGGGTTAACGATTGGGTACTTGACCGGGGCTACCGGGCAATCCTGACCCTATAGGACTGAGGCTATTCAGGATCTCGTGTGCGAACTTCTGAGAATTCATCTAAGAGCGAAGTTCGCAGAACTCCACCTCCCGAGCTTCGGTGAGTGGTTCTGTTAGATGCGCAACTTAGGGGATGTGTGTGCGCATGGGGCCCACTATGGTTAGGCTGCGCGTCCGTGCGGAGGTAAGCGACTCGGGAGGCTCGCAGTGGCGCAGGACCTGCTCAAGGACAGAGAAGGAGGCCGCTTCTTCCGCGGTAACCTCCACTGCCACTCCAACAACTCCGACGGCCTATTAGGGCCTGAGGAGGTCGTGAACGCCTACCGCGAGGCGGGCTACGACTTCGTCTGCCTCTCCGATCACTTCGAGGCAGAGTACGGCTGGCGGATAACCGACACGCGCCCCTTGCACGACGAGGGCTTCACTACGATCGTAGGGGCCGAGCTCAGCTCCGCTCCGTGGTCGGAGCGCGACTGCTACTGGGTCACGGCCGCCGGCCTACCCGTGGACTTCGAGCCGCCCTCCGCGGAAGACCACGCAGAAGCCATCGGGCGGGCGCGCGACTCCGGGGCGTTCGTGGTCATGCTGCATCCTGGGCTCAACAACCTCCCGCTCGAGGCGGCCGACAGATCGCCGGCGCTCGAAGCCGTGCACGCGGTTGAGGTCTACAACCACCACCTGGCGACGCTCGCCGGCCCGGATCAGGCCCACGGCGCCTACATGCTCGACGGCTTGCTGGAGAAGGGCCGCAGGCTGCTGGTGAACGCGGGGGACGACGCGCACTTCGATGACCCGAAAGACCGCTTCGGCGGGTGGGTTGAGGTCCACTGCGAGCGCCTCAACCCGGAGGCCCTACTGGCTTCTATGAAGGCTGGGCGTTACTACTCGACGCAGGGACCCTCTTTCAGCGAGCTGCTCTTGGATGGCGATCGGTTGCTCGTGGAGACGAGCGAGGTCTACGCGATCACGCTGACCGGGGGTGGCGATCGGTGGCACAGCGCGCAGGAGCGCACAGGCGAGGGCGGCGAGCCGATCTCGAGGGCGGAGTTCGACCTGAGCCCGTTCCGCGGTTCCTACTGTCGCGTCACCGTGGTCGATGCGGGCGGGCGGCGGGCCTGGAGCAACCCCATATGGCCGTGACGCGCTCCTCCGCAGCGGTGAGCTTCCGAGTACCCGATACATGAGAAGTTCAGAGAACGCCCCTACTACTAGGCACCTCGGTGAATAGAGGAGGGGCGTCGTGATCACCGCGCCGGTCGTCCGCTCGCCGTCTGGGCGGAGAGGTCCGCCACGACGCCGAAGTGGTCGCTCGCCCACACGCCGTCTACCGCCTCGTCGAAGATGCGCTCGCAGGCGGTGACGTCGAGCGTGGGACCGTGGTCGCCGCAGCGCACCATAACGTAGTCGATCCGCCGTCCCAGCTCGAGCGGCATCTCCCCACCGGCCACCAGCGGATTGCGGGGCGTAAAGGTGTGGCCGGGCTCACCGGGATGCATGCTCTCCCAGGCGTCCCGGTAGCAGACGCTCGCCCCTCCTAGCGACTGGCGGCCCTGCCAGAAGCGCACGCTGGAAGCGTCGGGGGTGGCGTCGAAATCCCCGGCCAGCACCACCTGCGCGTTGAACTCGCCGACGAGCCCTTCGACGAAGCGCGCGGCGGCCGCCGCTTGCAGCTCCCGCTCGTACTCGAAGCCCCGCTGCCAAGAGGGTTTGTGGTGAACGAACAGCAGAGGCCCGACGGGGTCCGGGGTCAGCACCTCCGCGGCGGCGACGCTCCCGATCCAGCGCTGCGAAGGGTCCAGACTGGAGGTCACGTGCAGGTCCGCTTCCCTTACTTCCCCGAGCGGCCAGCGGCTCGCTATCGAGGCGCCCACCCCGTCGGCCGATCGGCCGGACTGGTGCACGACGTGATACCCGGAGCCGAGCAGATCGGCGACCTGATCGTAGCCGTCGGCCTTGACCGCCTCCTGCAACGCTACGACGTTCGGCTGGAGTTGGCGAAAGCCCTCTATGAGGACCGACCTGCGCTCGTCCCACGCCCCGCTTGTTCCCCAAAGGTTGAGTGTGGCGACGCGCACCACGCTCGTATCTGACACTCTCTCCACCGTCGTGAACCTCCCGAGCCGCTCTCCTCCGCGCGAACACGCGACTTAAGCATAGTGGGTCGTACGAACGCGGACAGCCCTTAACTTCCGGGAATTTGACTCCTTCTAGGCAGCCCGGTGAATAGGGAGGCGCGACGCCCCCGCTCTGGGCTAGGAACCTCTCTCCGCCCTCACTGGACTAGTAGTGGGCGCCCAGCCCGAGCGCAACCGGTGCAGTTGGCCTCCCTAGAGGTGGTGAGCCACTCCTCCTCGTTGACGGGTCTGCCGCAGTAGGTCTCCTTCATGCCTGGCTTGGCCACGTGCACCCTGCCAAGCCCGTTGGCCTGGCGGATATTCACCTGTGGTCAACGTTCTCTCTCATGATTGCCATCTTACCCCGCTTGGCCCCTCCCGTAACGGAGATGCCTCGGGCGGCGTCTGATGGCTTATCCGGTGAGGACTTTGTGCCGGCTATCGAGGTCCTGATGCGGCCATGGTGAGTGTAACCTGGGGAGCCGGAGATCCGAATGTTGTGCCTACTGTCCCTTCAACCACTATGAAACGACTTTCAAACCAACAAGGAGCTCTCGACGTCACTTCTCCCTATCCGCGCATTCTCGAGGCCTTAAAACCGATCTTTATGCGCCTCCTGCACCCCTCCCGGACCGAACGTGTCACCAACGACAATCTTGAGCCACCCGTTGGTTCTCTTGGGTGGCCTTCCTTTTCCCAGAAAACCCCCACTGCACAAACGCGCCGAATGCTCATGCGTGATCCTAGTGCCGGTACTCCCTGGGGTTAGCTTTTCGTAAGCGCGAGGCACTCGGTCTCGTTTACGCCCCCGAGCTCGTGGTGCATCTCTGCGGCGACGCCGTCCCTACCACCCGTGCGCTCCCGCCGCAACCCCTCCATCGCCTCGGTGAGCTGCTTGGTGCGGAGGCTCTGCGTCTCCTGCGTAAGCTCGCCAATGGCGAAGTATGCCTCCTGCTCGCGCGCGCACGGTTCACAGAAGGCTATACCCCGGATCTCCACGGCTGCTCGATTGATGCAAGGGCTCTCTTGGTTGCTACGTACCTGGCACGGGACTAGAACCATCGTCGCCTCGGTCAAGGAAAACCTCTTTCCTACCCATGATAGCACCTTATTGTCACTAATGTTTCTTTCTGCGCCGCTAACCACCGCCACGTACTCACAACAGAAAAAGGCCGGAGCCCTGCTCATATGGTCAGGGCTCGGTCAGGGCTCCGGTCCGAACGCTCCTACTAGACCGCCTCTTTAAGGGCGTTGCCTGCGCTGAAGGCGGGAACCTTCTGTGCCGCGATCTTTATCTTCTCACCGGTCTGGGGGTTTCGGCCCTCCCTGGCCTTGCGCTCCCGCACGGAGAACTTCCCAAAGCCCGTAATCCGGACCTCCTCGCCGCTCTTGAGTGCTTCGGTCACCACCCGCTCGAAAGCCTCGAAGTGCTTGTGCGCCTCGCTCGTAGGCACCCCGGACTCCTCGGCGATCCTCTCGATGAGTTCCGTTTTGTTCACGGTGCTCCTTCCTCCCGCCGTATTGGGCTCATTGGCGGGCCTGCTGGGGTTGCTTACCCCCTGTTTGTACGGGAGTCGGAGCCGCTTGCCATCCCTGTATTTCCGGTGGGTTTCGCGCAACGGACCCTGTGGGGGTGTGCTGCGGGACATGCACCACATTTAGTACAAGCGCTTCCGGAAGG
>JALYGY010000142.1 GCA_030776865.1 Actinomycetota bacterium
GGCCCGACGGCTCCCCACCAGCCGGCGGACCCCGCCCCTCGCCACGAAGATGCCCTCGCAAACGCCTCCCTGCCGCGCCCGCCCTCCTTCGACGAAGACGACGTCTCAGACAAGCCCGCCTGGATACGCGACAACCCTCCGCTCAACCCAGATCAGATCGCCTTGGCAGAGGATCTCTACCGCAAGCGGCTGCAGTCGATGCTGGCCGTAGACGACATGATCGGGCAGCTCGTGGAGACGCTCAAGGAGAGTGGCGAGCTGGACAATACCTACATCTTCTTCACCTCCGACAACGGCTTCCACCTCGGGACCCACCGCTTGACCGCGGGGAAATGGACTGCCTACGAGGAGGATATAAGGGTGCCCTTGATCGTGCGCGGCCCCGGGGTGCCCGAAGGCCGCAAGCTGGAACACCTGGTGCTCAACAACGACCTGGCGCCCACCTTCGCCGATCTTGCCGGAGCCGAGGCCCCATCCTTCGTAGACGGGCGCTCGCTCGAGTCCTTGCTGACGGACAACCCGCCTCCCCCGGATGACTGGCGCCGAGCCTTCCTCGTGGAGGCCATGGCGGAGTCGGCCGAGGTGCTACCCTCGGTCGACGACCGATCGCTGATACCGCTGCTTACCGGCGACACGCAACCCCCGGAGGACACGCGACGGTTCTCCCCCTTGGACGAAGCGCCGCTCAAGGACGCCGGCCGGCCGGGTCTTAAGGCCGTCAGGACGGAGGATAAGCTCTACGTGGAGTACGAGGGTGGGGAGAGCGAGCTCTACGACCTAAGAGAGGACCCTTACCAGCTCAACAACGAGTACGAGGACACGCCACTCAAGCACCTCTGGCGGCTCGAAGAGGGGCTCGATGCCCTGCGTGATTGCGCCGGGGAGGAGTGCCGCGCGGCAGAGGACGGCTACTGAGGCGTTAGAGGAGCCGCGCTCGGAGTGGTCCCTCATGCCGTTTATCGGGGCGGGATCACCTCTTGGGGGTAGCTCGCTCGCCGGTTTGGGTGTGGCCGCGCGGCGGGATCAACTCGTAGAGGACGCCTTCCACGTGGGCCGTGCGCCAACCTGCCTCGTAGAGGCCACTGCGGTCGATGTCATCCTGGTCGATGATGTAGACCGGACCGTTCTCCGCCGCCTTCTTGGCGGCGGTTACCCCCGTGAAGTCGTCGGTCCCATAGCGGCGGTTCGCGGTCGCGAGGTCTACGTCGGCCGGCCAGACGATGTCGGCGTAGCTGATGTCCCTGTTGTGGTGGAAGGGATCCACCAGCGTGAGGTCCCGGCGCCGCTTCTCGACGAGCACCATGTACCACAGGTTGTTTCTGTGGTGCAGGACGGTCGCGTTGGGGGCGGCGTTCTCGGCGACGTCTTCTAGGATCTCGCGCCCCCGGTGATCCTCGCTCATGTCGTTTCTCGCGTAGGTCCCCCAGACGCCCGGCAATGGCGAGAGCAGCAGCGCCACCGAGAGCAAGCCCATAGCCGCTCCCTTCGGGACGCGCGGGAACCTGGCGAGGAGATCCTCCGCCTCCGCGAGCAGGAGCCCCAACCCCACCGCTATCCACAAAGAGAGCACCACATAGGTGGGGATGAAGTACAGTTGGATGTCCAGAATATTGTTCTCGATGGCGTGAAAGAGCCATCCGAAAAACAGGAATCCGAGGAGCACCGCCACGGCGCGGTCCCACAGGATCAGGGCCACCAAGCCTACCATCCCGGCCGCCAGCAGACCCCAGTGGAAGTTATCCAGGAGGTGCCCCAGATAGAACGCCAGCCGGCCCGGCAGCTCTGCGGGCCCGAAGGCGAAGAACCCGCCGCGCAGGTTCCCCCCGCTGACTACGTACCAGAAGCGCTCGAGGTTGGTCGGGTTGTTCGCTTTGAAGGGCGCGCCCATTGCAGAGCGTACCGGGAGGTAGAGGTAGGGCGCGAGCCCCAGCACGAAGAGCCCCACACCCTTGAGCGCCAGCTTCGCGTCCACTAGCTTGCGCCGGTCCACGAGGGCCACAAAGAGAACGCTCGCCGGCAGGAGCAGCCCGCTGGTGAGGTGATTGGTCATAGACAGCCCCACCAGGAAGGCGCACAGCAGAAGGTAGCGTTCCCTCCTTCGCTCTCGCCAGAGGAGGAGGACGAGTAGGGTGAGGGCCACGAGCAGGGCGTTCAGGGTGTAGACCTCGGCGATAACGGCCTGAGACCAGAGGGTCGTACCGAGCCCGAAGGCCAGCGCCCCAACCGCCCCCGCTACCACCCGCCGGCTCAGGAGGTACCCCGAGGCGAAGACGGCCGTCACGGCCAGCGCCGCGTAGAGGGCGGAGGCGAGGTTGGCGCGGTAGGCGCAGTCGCCAAAGGGCAGGTAGGTGAAGAGGTGCGAGAGCATCAGGTAGGTCGGGTAGCCGGTGGGGTGCGTGATGCCTAGCACGCACACCTGCATCTGGAGCATCGCCGCGTCGAGTAGGTCGGGCGAGTCGTAGGGGAGGACGCTCGGCGCCAGCGTCCTCAGGTGGAGGACCAACACAAACAGGACGACCCCCACGCCGGTGAGAACCATGCCCACCCTCCGGCCGTGCTTCTTTCTGTCAGTAGACAGCTTCACCGACGAGGAAGATTACCATATCGTGCTCGCGTGAAAGCGCCGGCGCGCCGCATTCGATTCGTGTTTAATGTTGAGGCATGCAAGCCCGGGAAGCGTAGGGGAGGAGCTGGTGTCCGAGGACAAACCGAGCGCCAAGGATACGGCTCCCACTGACCCGGCAACCTCGGCGGCAAAACGGGAGACGGGTAAGGATATTCTAAGCAACGGCCTCCTGTTCGTGCTCGCCGTCTATGGTGTGAGCCGTCTCTTCTACCTCGTGGCGGGGGCCGTGTTCGCCAACTACCTGCCCGCGGGACCGTTCCACTGGATCACCCCTGACGTGCCACTCGGCAGGCTGAACGTTTGGGCCCACTGGGACGGAGCCTGGTACTCGCAGATAGCGGCGGAAGGGTACACAAACCATGCCTCGACCGCCTTCTTTCCGCTCTACCCACTGCTTGTGAGATCCTTCGCCGAACTCTTCGGGGGTCCCCTCTCCTTGGGTGCCCTCTCTTTGTGGGGACTCCTGATCTCCCTGGCAGCCTTGCCCTTCGCCCTCTACTTCATCTACCACATAGCCCACCAACACT
>JALYGY010000143.1 GCA_030776865.1 Actinomycetota bacterium
CGTCCGTCATCGAGTTCGAGGAAGTCGTAGAAATCACCTCCGACCTCCCTAGCTGGCTGGTAGTAGGCGGCGAGATCGTAGGATGGGAGTTGGGGCAGTGTTTTGGGCAGGAGGGTCTGCTGGATGAGGCGTGCGATCCTAAGCTCCTGCTCTATGCGCTCGCGCCTACGGATCTCCTGCTCGAATGCTGGCTCCATTACGCCCAGGAAGTCCGACTCGCCCCACTCCTCGGCGATCTTGCCTGCGACTACATGGTGGAACGTCATGCCCGTATAGGTTGTCTCATCGCCGGTCGGGGCCACACCCAAGAACGTGCCCCTGTGAACGCTTCTCCCCTTGAACCTGCTGGCGACGAGGTCACCTTCGGCGATCTGGTTCTCGACGGTGAAGCTGGTATTGGAGAATGCGGCGAGCATCTCGACTACCGACCGCTTGTAGTCCTCACGAGTCGGTCCCTGGCCAGGGAGCACGCTCCGGTCGACGAAGTCGGATGCCATCAGCTCGTCGAGGGTCTCCAGATCCCCCTTGGCCTGCGCCTCCAAGAACCGGCGCGCCAGTGCCTTGTTCTCTTCGGCCGACGGCATAGAAACCCTCTGTCCTCCTTGCCAGCCCGCTTCCCTAAGGGCGCTCATTCGCCACCTGGTACGGTGCAGAACCAGGATGCTACAAGATCGCGTCGAGGGCAACCGCCGGCCTTTCATTCGGGTCCGGAACCTCAGATCGGGCCATTTCGTGCTTTAGAACCTACGAGTGATCGTAGATGAGGACCACCTGGACCACGTCGTCGGGGCTCTCGTCCACGAGCCGGTACGCCTCCGGCGCATCTTCGAAAGGGATCTGGTGCGAGACGAGTTCCTTCAGGCGTAGCCGGGGGAGCAGGTCGAGGACGGTCTCCGTCCTCCTGGCGAGATCCCATCGGCTGCCGAGCTCAGGGTCTATCCGCCCGACCTGCGAGGAGCGCACCCGTACCCGTCCCCTGTGGAAGCGTCCCCCGAGGGAGAGGGTGACGGGTCTCGTACCGTACCAGGACGCGACGACGACCGTACCCTCGGTGGCGACGGCGTCCACGGCGGCCTGCAGCGCCGCCCCTGAAGAGCTCGCCTCGATAGCAACGTCCGCGCCACGCCCGGCGGTCGCCGCGAGGATAGGCCCGCGCAGGTCCTCGTCGGGCTCGAAGGTCTCGTCCGCGCCCACCTCGAGCGCCAGCTCCCGGCGTTTCTTCAGGGGTTCTACGGCCAGCACCTTGCCCGCCCCTGCGAGCTTGAGCAGCTGGGTCACCAGGAGACCGACCACGCCCTGCCCGAAGACGAGCGCCGTCTCGCCGAGCCGGAGCGGTGTGTCGTGGACGACGTTCAGGGCGGTCTCCAGGTTGGCGAAGAAGAGCCCGATCGTGGGCTCGATCCCCTCGGGCAGGCGCACCGGTAGGTCCGCCGGGACGACAAAGGCGTCCTGGTGTGGATGATGGACGAAGACCAGGTCCCCCGGTGAGAGATGCTCCACGCCAGCGTCAAGGACGCGCCCGACGGAGGCGTAGCCGTATTTGATCGGGAAAGCGTAGTCGCCGGCCAGGGTGGGCAGGTCGAGCGGGAGATCGGTCGGGACCTCGCCGCGGTAGACGAGCATCTCGGTGCCGTGGCTTATCGCCGAGACTACCGTCTGGACGCGCACCTCGCCGGGCTCGGGGGACGGCACTTTCTCCGGGCGGAACTCCGCGGTGCGCGGCGCAGTGAACCAAAGAGCGCGGGCTTCGAGTGAGCCATCCGGAGACGGTTCGGCGTTCACCGCGGGCCGTCCGGGTACTCGACCCGGCTGTCGAGGACGTGGTCCACGCCGTAGGGGGTCACGGAGGTGTCGGCCAGGATCAGGGAGTCCGTCAGATCGTGGATGCCGAGGTCGCCCACGGCCTCGATGCCGCGACCGAGGATCTTCGGCGCTATGCAGACGGCGAGGCGATCCACCAGCCGCTCACAGAAGAAGGCCGTGATCAGGGCCGCCCCGCCCTCCACCATCACGGAGCGCACGCCCAAAGAGTGGAGCTCTGAGAGCAGAGCGCGCAGATCCACCCTCCCCGCAGCGTCTGCCGGCAACTCGAGTACGGTGGCACCCAGAGCGAGCACCTCTTCGCGCCGCCTCTCTGGGGCGCGCTGCGTGACAGCGAGGATGGTGCCCTTGGCGGCGCCGTTTGCCAGCACGGCGGCGGAGAGCGGCGTGCGTAAAGAGCTGTCCACAACGACGCGCAGGGGGTCGTCCCCCGGGGCGAGCCGAACCGTAAGGCGGGGGTCGTCCTTGCACGCCGTGCCGGCCCCGACCGCGACCGCGTCGTGTTCGGCCCGGAGCTGGTGAGCGAAGCGGAGCGACTCGGGGGCACTGATCCAGCGCGAGCTGCCGTTCGCGGTCGCCAGGCGCCCGTCGAGTGTCTGCGCGTAGCTTACCGTGACGGTAGGACGGAAGATCGCACCCTCCTCTCGGGTCCTGCGGCTAATAGGTTAGCACGGTTGAGCGAGCCTACCACGCACGATCATCTACGGCCCCTTATACTGCTGCGGATGTCCCGCAGCGAAAAAAGCACCGCGGATCGGATATTGCTCGAAGGCATGGTCTTCGACGGCCGCCACGGCACGCTGCCCGCCGAGCGCGAGCTGGGCCAGCCCTTTATCGTGGACGTGGAGCTGCGCCTGAACTTGCGCCCCGCGGGACTCTCCGACGACCTGGCGCAAACCGTAGACTACGGTGCGGTCCACCGGCGGGCGCGAGAGATCGTAGAGGGAGAGCCCGTCAATTTGACCGAGACGGTCGCAGAGAGGATAGCCGCCACGATCCTGGAGGATCATCCCCCGGTAGAGGCCGTCCGCGTCAAGGTCGCCAAGCCGCACGTCCGGCTCGACGACACCGTCCTCTCGGGCTCGGCGGTCGAGATCCTGCGCCACCGGGACGCCGATCAG
>JALYGY010000144.1 GCA_030776865.1 Actinomycetota bacterium
TCCCGGGGCGCCCCGCCCGACCGGAGGTACCCGGCGGCGGCCGGTATGGCGTCTCTGGGGTCCATTATGTTGGCCTCCCCGTCGCCGTTGCCGTCCACCCCGGCGGTCTCCCAGGTCGAGGGTAGAAACTGCATCGGGCCCATCGCCCCTGCGCTGGAGGGCCCCATGTTCTCTCCGTGGTTCGACTCGACCTTCCCCACGGCCGCGAGCACGTACCAGTCTTCGCCGAATCCATATTTCCTGGCCGACGCCCTGTAGAGCCTCTCGTACGCCCTCTTGGAGATCGGCTCTCCAGGCTCGGCGACTATCTCCTGGTGCGCGATCTTCAGCTCGTGGCCGCGACTAGTCTCCCCCACCCCGGTGGCCGCCCTCTGCTCGAGGACGCGCGCTCTCTCCGCCGCCCGGAGCCCCCGCAGCCTGGCCACCGCTCGCGTCCTTTCGGAGCTTATGCGCACTATGGAATCTTCGAGCTCCGCCTCGCGGCGGCGGAGCTCTCTGGTCCGCACCCTCTTCTCCCGCAGAGCCTCTTTGTAGTCCCGCGTTTTCTGTGAGATCTGGCGCAACGTGTTCCCCAGGATACGCTCGGACTTACGGTAATCCTCCAGGCTCTCCCTGCCCTCTAGCAGGATCTCCGCCACCCTGGGGTCGGCGAGCCCCGCTGGACTGTCCGTCGAGCCGAGTAGCCCATCCAGGAAGAAAGATAGGCCCTCCACGTCGGCGCCCTTGTAGGCGGCCCGCGCCTTCTCCTCGTACCCGGCTTTCGCGGCCTCATACGTCTCCCGCCGCACCTCGAGCTCGCGCTCCAGAGTCCGCGTTTGTCCCCCGAGTTCCGTCGTACGCTTCTTGGCGACGCTTACCCGGGCCTGGGTCTCCTCCAGCACCGCGCCGACGGCGGAGATCTCCCCGATCTGGCCCTCCAGCATAGCGTCCTGCTCCTCGACCTGCGCCTCGAGGATGGGTATCTCCGCGCTCCGGGTCGCCGATTCTCCCTCCACCGTCCGGGCTCCGGCTATCCCCGCGAACCCCACGACCAGCGACAGAACCCCCAAGATCACCGAGATCCTCGCCCGCCGTCCCATCAATTTCCCCCCGCGTCGCTCTTACGACAAGATCAAAATACTACAATACCTGCACCCTCGACCCGAGTGGCGCGAACCGCGACTCACCCCAATCCACCCAATAATATCCGTTATTCCGTATGTTTTGGGTTTGGAGCTTATCTGGCTTGTCCATTGGGGGTAAGGAGGGTTATTATGGCGTCCAGTTCCTCTTTTTGGCGGAAGCGTATTTCGACCTTGCCGCCCCTGCGCAGCGGCTTCACCCTGACCGGCAGTTCGAGTGCCTCGCGCATGAGTTGCGAGGCTTCGTCGAACTCATGCGGCGTCGCGCTCTTATCTTCGGGTTCCATCCGGCGCGCTGCCCGAGGGCCCGAGAGGGTTTCGCGCACGAGTTCTTCGGTTCTACGGACGGAGAGTTTCTCGGCCTGTATCCTCTCGGCCAGCTGGAACATCTGATCTTCGGTTTCGAGGCCCAGCAGCGCCCTGGCGTGTCCCTCGGTGAGGTTTCCATCGGCCAGGAGGGCCCTTATACGGTCTGGCAGTTGCGCGAGGCGCAGGGTGTTGGTCACGGCGGCCCGGCTCTTGCCCAGCCGGTGGGCGAGCTGCTCCTTGGTCAACCCGAAACCCTCCATGAGGGCCTGGTAGGCGGCCGCGGTCTCCAGGGGGTTCAGGTCCTCCCGCTGCAAGTTCTCCACGAGCGCCAGCTCCACGGACTCGCTGTCCCTGGCCTCCCTGATGAGAACAGGCACCCTGTGGAGCCCGGCCTCTTCGGCGGCCCGCAGCCTGCGCTCCCCGGCTATGAGCTCGAAGCCACCCTCCGTCGAGCGAACGACCAGTGGCTGCAGGATACCGACCTCCCGGATCGAGGCTGCGAGCTCTTTGATGCCGGCCTCGGGGAAACTGCGCCGTGGCTGACGCGAGTTGGGGCGGATCGCCGAGGTCGGGAGCTCCTCGAACTTCAATCCCCCCACGCTGTCCCCCGAGGCTATGAGCGCGGAGAGCCCGCGTCCCAACCCCCTTCTACCCACGGCTCAACACCTCCTGGGCGACGGCCTCGTACGCCTCGGCCCCCGTGCTCCTGGGGGCGTATAGCGCGATCGGCAACCCGAAGCTTGGCGCCTCGCTCAGCCGCACGTTCCTGGGGACGATCGTGTGGAATACCAAGTCGCCGAAAAAGGAACGCACCTCTTCGGCGACCTGGTGGGCGAGGTTGGTGCGCGGGTCGAACATGGTCAGCAGCACGCCACCAACCTCCAGGTTCGGGTTTAGCTCCTCCCGCACCATCCTGATGCTCTGCATGAGCTGCGTCAGACCCTCGAGGGCATAGTATTCGCACTGTATCGGGATGAGAACCTCGTCCGCTGCGGTCAGCGCGTTGAGCGTCAGCAGGTCCAGCGACGGCGGACAGTCGAGTAGTACCCTGTCGTAAGAGTCCGGCGGCAGCTTCTCCAACGCCCGCTTGAGCTTGAACTCCCGAGCCAGGCTCGACACCAGCTCCACCTCCGCCCCGACCAGGTTTATCGTGGCGGGCGCGACATCGAGTCCTTCGATCCGTGTCCTGGCGGCTACGTCTTGCAACGGCTTGCCCTCAAGCAAGACGTCGTACATGCACCCGCGGGAGTCCGGGGTTACGCCGAAGCCGCTCGTGGCGTTGCCCTGCGGGTCCATGTCTACGACCAGGATCTTTTCGCCTTTCTCGGCGAGATAGGCCGCCAGATTGATCGCGGTGGTGCTCTTCCCTACACCACCTTTCTGGTTGACTATGGCCACAACGGTTTTCACAGCCGGCATCTTAGCACGCGCCTTGTGCGTCCTTCTCCTTACACCACACCTAGTGGCTTTTTGGTGGGCACCCCCACGTTACGGGGGTATTTGGCGGGGGTCTCCTCTATTTTCTTGAGAATCACCAGGCACCGCTCTTTTTTTTCGGTCTCCGGCAACCGGGGCACCGGGATGAGGGCCGAGACCCTCGCTCCGAGCTTCTCAGCCGCTCTCTCCCCCTCGGCGATCTCCTCCTCCTCCAACCTGCCCTTCATTGAGATCGCATACCCCCCCGCCCTCAGTAACGGTACGCAGTACTCAGCCACCACCGATGGCCTGGCCACCGCACGCGCCGTCACCACGTCGTAGACACCCCGGTGCTCATCCCTGTGGGCGATCTCCTCTACCCTCGCATTCGTCACCTCCACATCTTCTAGCGGCAGGTCTTCCGCCGCACGCCGCAAAAATCGCGCCTTCTTGGCGGTGGATTCCACCAGCGTGATCCTCATGCCGGGCTCAACGATCTTTATGGGCACACCCGGAAGCCCCCCGCCCGAGCCGACGTCCGCCACGCGGCGCGCAGCCCGGAGGGGCCCGAAGAGGAAGCAACTGAGCGAGTCGAGGACGTGATCCAGGATTATCCCGCGCAGCTCCCGCGTTCCGATCACGTTGGCCTCCTCGTAATCGCGCAGAAAGCGCGCATACCTCTCTAGACGCCCCAGCCGATCCAGAGTTAGAGTCAACCCCCACTCCGCCGCCTGTAGCCTCATTAGCCCCAGCGTATCCATAGCACCGTTTCACGTGAAACAATTTGTCGACAGAAGTTTGCATGTGCAAACAACTGGCGTCAGAGGCGTTGCGCGTGATGTCTCGGGGCGCGCGTTTCACGTGAAACGCGCGTTATATGGCTTCTAGACAGGTGAAATCCTTACCCTACGGTTCCCTCCGCTGCCTTCGCTGGCGGTTGTGACCTTTGGGTTGTCCTTGAGGAATATGTGGACAATGCGGCGCTCCGAGGGGTTCATCGGCGGCAATTCGACGGTTCGGCGCTCCCGGATGGCACGACGAGCGGTACGGTGCGCGATCCCCTGTATCGCTTCGACGCGTCGCTGACGGTAACCCTCGGCATCGAGGATGATCCTCTTGACAAAAGGACGCCTCCGATACACGGCCGCGTTGACCAGGTACTGGAGGGCGTCGATCGTCTCGCCCTTCTGACCGATGAACAGGGCCGTGTTATCTGATGCGACGTCCACGGCTATAAAGCTGCCTGCGTCATAGACGTCAATACGCGGGTCGAAACCCATGGCCTCGACAACGGAAGCGACCAGGTCTTTGATCTCTCCCAGAAACTCTTCCGGAACGCCGACGCTCTCTGCCTCGGACGACTCACCGAGGACCTCCGACAGCTCCATCGAACCGAGCGCCGCGTCAGCAGGTTCCGTGTTTGCCTCGTCTGCTTCTTCCACGGTATCCGTGCGCGCCATCTCCGAGACCTCGACGACGATGCGGGCATCCCTGGCCCCAATGCCCAGAAAACCTTCGCTACCCGCGTCCACCACCTCGTAGGAAAGCTCCTCGCTGGAGACGCCTAGTGTGGCTGACGCTTTCTCTACCGCTTCGTCGACCGTGGCGGCGTAAAATTCTCGAGTCTCCGTCACTTTTTCTTCTTCTTTCTGCGCTTTCTCTTCGCAACCTTTGCAGCTTGCGCCGCGGCGTCGGTCGCGGGTCCCTTCGGGCTGGCGGCGTCGCCGTTTGTCTGTTGGCGGGTTTCCGGTGTTCTGAGCCCGTTGGAGGATACGCCGGTCTTCGCGGAGGAGCCTCTGGTCTGGGGTGCCGGGTTTCTCCTGCCGGGACCGTGATGGTAGATAAGGTAATTCTGGGTCAGAGTGACCAGGTTGGAGGTGATCCAATAGACGAACAGGCCGGCGGGGAAATTGAAGAGGAACACTGTGATACCGATGGGGAGCAGCCGCATGAGCCAGCGCTGCTGCGGGTCTACGTTCTTCGCGGTGATCTCCGTCGCCGCGAGCATCGTAAGGGCCGAGATCACCGGCAGAAGGTAGAAGGGGTCAGGGGCGGACAAGTTCTGGAACCACAGGATGCCGCCTTCGTGGAAGCTCTCGAACTTGGGTGGCACCACCCTATCGCCTATCCTGTAGCCGCCGAACTCGCGAATAACGTAGAAAATGCCGATAAATATGGGCATCTGGACCAGAATTGGCAAGCAACCCCCTAGAGGGTTCACCTTCCGCTCCTGGTAGAGCTTCATCGTCTCTTCTTGCTGCTTCTGGCGGTTGTCCCGGTACTGGGCTCTGATCCTGTCCATCTCCGGCTTCAGGTCCTGCATGGCACGCATGCTCTTGACCTGCTTGACCGTGAGCGGGAAGAGGAGGGTCCGGATAACCACCGTTAAAAGGGCGATAGAGAGCCACCAGGGCGCGCCGAGCGTGTTGTGGAAGTACAGCAACACGACCCCGAGGATGTCGACGATGGGGCTAAAGAGGTTCGCGAAAAAATCTGCTATGGCGTTGAATGCGTTACTCACTGTACCGGGTCGAATCCTCCCTCAGAGAACGGGTGACAGCGCAGCACTCGCCGGGCTCCCATGAAGCCGCCCCTAAGCAAGCCGTACTTCTCTATCGCCTGCAGCGTATAGAGGGAGCAGCTCGGCGTAAACCTGCAAGAAGGCGGCAGCATGGGGGAGATAAACCGCCGGTAACCCCTGATCAGAGCGACGCCAGCCCTCTCGAAGAACACAGTCTACCTCGGCTCGGATTCCCGGTCTTTGCGGCGTTCGCCGAGCTTGCGCAGCGATCTGACGAACTCGTCGCTCAACTCTCTAAAGGTAGCCTCCGCCGCTGCCGGGCGCGCCGACACCACGAGATCCAGCTCTCCGGGGATCTCGGGTAGGGTCGAGTAAAAGGCCTCCCTCAGCCTCCGCCGGACGGTGTTGCGCGTTACCGCGTTTCCCACCTTACGGGAGACGGAGAGGCCCAGGCGAGGCGTGCCGAGATCGTTGGGGAACGCGTGCACGGAGACGAGCTTGCCCCTGTAAGCGGCGCCCTGCCGGTAGACCCGCTCGAAATCCGGAGAGTCGCTCAGGCGTGTGCGCTTACCTCGCGACAAGGTTCAGACAGCCAGCTGCTTACGCCCGCGCCGGCGCCGGGCGGCGATGATCCTGCGCCCACCGACCGTGCTCATGCGCTTGCGAAACCCGTGAGTCTTGGCCCTTTTTCGGCGATTCGGCTGGTACGTACGCTTCATAAGACTCCTCCAACTTGCGTTCTGAACTCCGCGGACAACCCGCAGAGTATATCCGAAGCCACAGTGGCCATCCAGCATCCAAAAACATCCGATCAAAGCCCCGACGGACGCCTCCTGCGAGGGCCGTCCGGGACGAGAAAGTTCTGCAAACCGGCTACTAACCCTGACCTGCGGACAACAAATGGTCGCCAGCGGACCCTCAATTTTTAGGCTTCGCGTGCTCGCGGAGTGGCCGGAGCGGCGTGCTTTCCAAATATTTATCCACAGCCTGTGGATAAACCTGTGGATAAACACATGAATGACCTGCAAAAACAAAATTTACTGCCAAACGCTCTAGCGTCTTGAGCGGGGGTGCGCTAAATTCCAACCTGGGGATGATCCACACGGAGCGGACACAAGGGGAGCCCGAGAGGGCGGGCATCGGGGTGAGGATCGCGGTCTACGCGCGCGGCGGCGAACCCGAGGTGATCGAGGTTGCGGCGGCGAACCCGAGGTCTGCCACGGCGAAGTTCACCCGGCTTGTTATGGATGAGGTGCGGGAGGTGGGGGGGAGGGTGCCGGAGGAGGCCGTCCGTGAGGTAGTCGAGAACCTCGTGCACGCGCAATACCGGGGCGTGGTGATCTCCATCCTTGACGGGGGCAACGTCGTGCGGGTCTCCGACAAGGGTCCCGGGGTGCAGCACAAGAGCAGGGCAATGGAGTTTGGCTTCTCCAGCGTCACGCCGGGGACTCTGGCCGAGATCCGGGGGGTGGGAGCGGGCTTGGGCATCGCCCGGGCAGCGGCAGAGAAGGTTGGCGGGACGGTAGTAATCGAGGACAACATCGGCGACGGCACCGTGGCGACCATCACCGTATCCGAGGAGGCATCTGAGCCAAAGGCCGTAGAATCGGCCGCTCGCGGGTCCGCGGCGTCGAGGAGGTACCCGGACGGCGTACCGCGGATGAACATCTCGGAGAGGCAGCAGAAGGTCCTGATCACGGTGCTGGAGTGCGGCGAGGTCGGCCCTTCGACGGTGGCGGATCGGTTGGAGATTAGTGTCAGCACGGCCTATCGCGACCTCTCGGTCCTCGAGGAGCACGGGCTGGTCGTCACGGACGAGTCGGGAAAGCGCATTATCTCTCCGCTCGGGAGGGATCTCGTAGAAGCGATCGTCGGCACTTGGGTCAGGTAGGGTAGGTGGAGAGCAGGGTAGAACAGGTCTGGACCGAGGTCCTGGATCGCGCCTCCGAGCACATAGACGTCTCTTCCTTGAGGGTCTGGTTCGAGGGGATAAGGGCGGTTGACCTCTACGAGGACCGGCTGGAGATCTCCGTCCCAAACACCTTCGCCAAGGAGTACATCGAGAGCCGCTTCCGCCCGCTTCTGGAGGAGGCCCTCGACTCCGTGCTCGGCCGGGATGCCTCCCTCGTCGTGAGCGTCGGGGGAACCGAGGGGCGAGCGGGGGACAAAAACGGCGCCGCCGCGGAGGCCGCCGAGTCGGTGTTGAACGCCCGGACACCGCGACCCTTCAAGGCGAAGTACACCTTCGACTCGTTCGTCATCGGGGCCGGCAACAGGTTCGCCCACGCCGCAGCACTGGCGGTGGCCGAGACCCCTGGCGTCGTCTACAACCCGCTCTTTATCTATGGGGGCGTAGGGCTCGGGAAGACCCACCTCCTTCGCGCCGTCGGCCACTACGTCGAGGACCAGGACCCCACCATGCGCGTTCGGTACGTAACCTGCGAGCAGTTCACCAACGACTTCATAAACTCGATGAGGGACAACGCTCCACTCGACTTTCAGAAGCGCTACCGGGAGAATGACGTGCTCCTGGTGGACGACATACAGTTTCTGGAGAACAAGGTGGAGACCCAGGAGGCCTTCTTCCACACCTTCAACGCGCTCTACGAGGAGAACAAGCAGATCGTCATCGCCTCAGACCGCCACCCCAAGTACATCCAGACCCTGGAGAACCGCCTCGTGAGCCGGTTCGAGTGGGGGCTCGTCACCGACATACAGCCGCCGGACCTCGAGACGCGCATCGCGATCCTTCGCAAAAAGGCGATCATGGACCGCCTGGAAGTGGACGACGAGGTCCTGACGTTCATCGCCTCGAAGGTCTCTACCAACATCCGGGAGCTCGAAGGGGCCCTGGTGCGCATCCTCGCCTACGCCTCGCTCTACGGCCGTCAGGTTACCGTGGCCCTGGCCGAGGAGGTCCTGAGGGACATCCTGCCGGACCAGGCGTACCGCGAGATCCCCATCGAACTCATCCAGCACGAGGTGTGCCGCTACTTCGGTATCTCGAAGGCCGACCTCGTCGGCGCGAGCCGCTCCAAAGGCTTCGCCTACCCGCGCCAGGTCGCCATGTACCTCTCCCGCGAGCTTACCGACGTCTCCCTCCCCAAGATAGGCAAGGCCTTCGGCGGGCGCGATCACTCAACCGTTATGCACGCCACCTCCAAGATAGCCAACCTCATAAACAGCGACCGCGACGCCTTCTCCCAGATACACGAGATCACCCACCACAT
>JALYGY010000145.1 GCA_030776865.1 Actinomycetota bacterium
AGGACGAGCACGATCGTGGCCAGCGCTACGACGGTCTTCGCGAGGATCATCCCCCGCCGCTTCTTCACCGCTACTCGACCAGGCAAAGATCACCCCCTCGGGGTCTGGCTCTATGTTTACTGCGACAACGCCGCCGACCGCGGCCGCGGTTATTTTGCACGACGGAGCCGGACCTTACCACCCTTTGGGAAGAAGTCGCGAATCGGACGTTGAGGCTGAAAGGTTACGACGCGCTGCCCGCGGGGTACATCTGGGTCGAACGTGGTAACCGTTCGCGAAGCGAAGGAAGTGCGGGTATGGCGACCAGCGGCATAGAGGACGTAGCGATGCGCCTTCTGGGGGCGTTCTACGACCTGTCCGGGCACAACCCCGCCAGGTCCGTCCCGATCGGCGCGCCGGAGTCACCCCCGAACGAGAGCGCGGCGAAAACGGCGGGCGTAGAGCCCGGGTCCACCGAATGCGCCGTCGCGGTGAGGTACCTGCTAAATGGGGGCTACGTGGAGAAGAGCGGCGCGCCCTCCGAATACGCGATCACCGTGCAGGGCATAGAGAGGGTGCGGGAGATGCGCGGGCTCGTAGACCCCGCATTCTCGAAGGGAGGCAACCGGATGAGCGACCAGACACAGAGGCGGCTTCTGACCTTGCTGGCCATAGCCATAGCCATGGTCCTCACCCGCCCCGTAAACAACTACATCGCGGAGCAGATACCCGAGCGCAGGGGTGTCAGGGACGACCTGACGGAGGCCGCCCTGCAGGGGCTGGTGAGGACGGTGGCCTTCTTCACCGCCTCGCTCCTCGTGCGCCAGCTGGCCGGGCGGCGCTAGGCTCTTATCTCACCGGCGTTACCAGGAGCCCTGTATAGTCTGCAGAATCTCTTCGGGCCTGTTGAGGCGTAGGTCTCGAACACGCGATGATCCCACCCCTACCGGCGGGGTCAGAGGACGTGGCGCTCGAAGTCTCCTGGAATCTCGGTCGGAGAGGCGATACCCTCATGCCCGGGTAATCCGCCGTCCCGCTTCGCCGGTGGGAGAGAGGAGATCGCCGATGACCGAACCCGTGAGGAGCCGGGAGTTCACCCGCGAAGAGGTGTGGCTTGCCTTCAGGAACCACGGAATGCACCTCGAGGGGCTGCGCTACCCCATCACCCCGATCGGCATGCACTACCTCCTGATCCACTTCGACATACCCCCCATCGACCCGGCGACCTACGAGCTCGAGATCGGCGGGCTCGTCCGCACACCCTTGAGGCTCACCCTCGATGAGATAAGGGCGCGCCCACCCCTCACCGTGCCCGTGACGATGGAGTGCGGCGGCAACGGGCGCGCCCATCTCTCCCCGCGCCCGATCTCGGCTCCCTGGCACGAGGAGGCTATCGGGTGCGCCGAGTGGACCGGCACACCCTTGAAACCCATCCTCGAGGAGGCCGGCGTGCTGGACGACGCGGTCGAGATCGCCTTCTCCGGCCACGACCGGGGCATCGACGGAGGCGTCGAGCACGCCTACGAGCGGAGCCTCTCCATCGAGGAGGCTCTGCGTGAAGACGTGCTGCTCGCCTACACGATGAACGGCGGAGCGCTCCCCCCCCAGCACGGCTTCCCGCTGAGGCTTATCGTCCCGGACTGGTACGGGATGGCCTCGGTGAAGTGGCTGCGCTCGATCACGGCCATAGACGAGCCCTTCTCGGGCGTCCAGCAGGCTATCAAGTACCGCTACAAGCGGTCCGGAGACGACCCGGGCACGCCGGTGACCCGCAAGAGACCGCGCGCCCTCATGATACCGCCGGGGATCCCCGATTTCCTCTCCCGCACGCGGCACGTGCAGGCAGGGAAGACGCTCGTGGAGGGCCGTGCGTGGTCCGGCTTCGGGCCCGTCGAGCGGGTGGAGTTCTCCCCGGACGGCGGGCGCACGTGGGAAGATACCCAACTCGGCGAACCGCTCGGGCCCTACGCCTGGAGGCCGTGGTCCTACGAGTGGGACGCCCGCGAGCCCGGCGAGTACGAGCTCTGCGTCCGTGCCACCGATGCCTCAGGCAACGCGCAGCCCACAGACGGCGACGGGGCCTGGAATTACGGAGGCTACGGCATCAACGCCGTCCAGCGGGTGGTCGTGGTCGTCGGCTGACGGAACCGGCCGCCATCTAGCCGGCCTTGCTCTCCTGCTGGCCGGACTTCGCCAGTGACACGTTGACTGGCAAACCTTCGACTTCCAGTCGCTCTAGGTCGAACACTTTGCTCGCGCTGCCAACGACCTCGATCTCGTAGAGTGCGCCCGCGTCGTCGCGGTGCAGGATGACGTTTTCGTTCAGGTCCTCGCCCATGATCTCACCGAGAACTCTGTCGTCTCCGGTTCGCAGTTTGATGCTCAAGCTATCCGTCTCCGGTGAGTAAAAGATCTTCACCCTGTCACCTTCCTTCCCGTTTACGCCTGCGGGTGAAGTTCCTGTCTTTGAAGGCGTTTATCAGCCACTCCCGATCCGCGCTGGTTATCACCCGGACGTAGCGATCGAGTTCGGGTACGTGGCCCCATATCTGCCAGAGTCCGTCGTCCTGCTGATTAGTATACTCCGCCGTCGCGACGATCCGCTCGCACATCTCAACGGTTATGTCCGAACGATCTGGATCCTCCAGCACGCTGCGCCTGAAGTAGTCCGTTATCTTCATGCCTACACATGCTACCTCAGTACCTCAGAACTTCGGCATCCGCGGCGGAGCTGTGGACCACAGGAGGTCCACCTCCTCCGGCGTGAGCCCGTAAGCCTGATCGGCGGGATCCGAGAGCCGCCGCTCCAGCTCCGCAGCCTCGATCCGGCTCTCACGCACCGACGCCGCCATCTCCGTGTAACCGGTGTGCAAGTCTTTCAGCGCGGCGGGCGTGAGCCGGCCTTCGCTGGCAACACCCGGCCTCATGGCCCGCCGCGTAGGATCGGACGGCCGCGCCCGCCTAGAGCAGCTAGCCCCGCGTGTCGGAGGCCTGCGTCCTTGCACACAGTATTTATAGAGAACAAGATGGGGTAAGCCGGGAGAGGGCTTAGGGCTTGGGACCGGAGCCATGCGGACTTGCAAGGCTTCCGGACGCGTAACCCACCAGGCACAGAGGTTGTCTACAATGTCGAGGGGGGAAGGGGCCAGGGCTTTCTTGCTATTTCCTTTTTCCCCGGCTCCTCCCCTTTTATACGCGCCAAAGCGCCAAACCGATCAGTAAGTCGATAGCTTCCGTATCATGGGACACAAAAAAGGCGGGGAGCTGCTACACGGCTACGGAGAACGCGTGAGATCCCATCCATCACCGGACGCGCCTGCTCGACCAAGTCTTTCCACTCGGGACGCTCGGGCAGCGTTACGTTCAGGTAGTGGTCGGAGAACAGACCATGGTTGCGGTGCGGTTGCGTCG
>JALYGY010000146.1 GCA_030776865.1 Actinomycetota bacterium
GTGGCACTACTACCAGTTCAACCGCGACGACTTTCTCGCCCACTACCATAAGCGCTCTAACGCTGAATCCACCTTCGCCATGATTAAGGCCAAGTTCGGGGAGCGTCTGCAGTCTAAGACCGACACCGCTCAGACCAACGAGAGGCTGCTAAAGATTGTCTGCCACAACATCTGTTGTGTGATTGGGTCGATGCACGAACTGGGCCTAGAACCGACTTTTTGGGCAAAAGACGCTCCTGCCCAAAAAGGGCCCTAGATGTGCGACTTTCCCTTTGAGGCATTTCGGGCACCTCTTCTAGTGTGGTGTGGGTCTCCGGAGGCAGAGAAAATCGGGTCGGCGGGCACCGTTACGGGGCAGGCTTGAGGTCTCGAAGGGCGAGGAAGGCTCGCCAGAAGCGCCGCTTTGCCCCGTCGTCGTCGAGGGCGGGGATGAGGGCGGGCACGCTGAGGCCCACGGTACCTTTGGTCCAGGTGAACCACACCCCCATTTCGGCTTTAGAGAAGGAATGTTGTGCGAGGGGGTGGTTGAGCGCGTCGATCTCGCGGGCCGCACCGGGGCCTACTGCCACGAGGGCGTGCGGCTCGGCGGCGAGGATCTCTTGTGCGAGCAGGCCCGTGGAGGCGTATGTCACGTAGGCTTGGGGGAACCCCACGGTCATCAGGCTGCGGTCCAGGGCTTGCAGGACTCTGGGTCCGACCGGCTGCTCGACGACGAGCACGACCCCTGATGCGGGATCCCCGAGCGGGGCCGGGTGGCCATCCTCCTGCATCGATCGGGAGAGGTGAGAGATCTCGTACGCGACCTTGGCCCCGTAGTCGCTCGCCGCGTCCCGGGGCGCGCGGCGGGGGGTGCGCTTCTCGTCCCCCTTATTTGCGGGTCGCACGACGCACGTGGAGGATGCGCTGAGCGGTGGTTACGAGGGCTCCGGCGGCGACGAGGAAGAGGCCGACCGTTAGCAAGCCCGAGATCGAGAAGACCGAGAGAATCACTACCCTTCCGGCGCGTTCGAGCAAGCCCACCTTGCATTCTATGCGCAAGCCCTCGGCGCGGGCTCGCGCATAGGAGGTGAGCAGGGAGAAGGTCATGGCGACACCAGCGAGCAGGGCCTCGTAGGGGCGAGCGGAGGCGGCGTAGAAGAAGACGATGCCCACGAAGATGGCCGACTCGGAGAGCCGATCCAACGTAGAGTCGAGGAAAGCCCCAAAAGAGCTCATCCGGTTCGACTCGCGGGCGACCGCGCCATCGAGGGAGTCGAAGAGGCCACCGAGGAGCATCACGACGCCCGCCAGTTGCGCGTATCCGAGGCCGAAGAGCGCGGCCGAGCAGAGCGACAGCGCCCAGCCCAGGACCGTTAAAGTGTCGGGACGTACCCGCAGAGCGGAGAGCAAACGGACCAGCGGGTGCAGGAGCTGGCGGAAGGCCTCTTTAGAGGCCTCCTTCAAAGAGAACGGTTTGCGCGGCTCGCGGTGCGGAAGGCTCAAGTCCCTACTCCTTTACCCGGTTCCTGCACTTCCGAACCGCCCCGGGGGATCAAGGCCGGCGGCGACCGAGGGCATCGTCTGCGTCGCGGTCGGTGGCTCCTCCCCTTCTTCGGTCGCGGGGACGAGGGGAGCCTTGCCCCAGTGCTCGAGGATCAGGGTGTTCCGCAGGTAGCGGAGCGTGGCGGCGACGATGGCGACTACGGGGACGGCGAAGATCGCGCCGATGATGCCGTAGAGGGCGGTCGCCGCGAGGGTGGCGAAGAGGATCTGGGCTATGCGCTCGCCCACGTAGGGCAGCTCCCGCGCCCACGCCAGGGGTGCATTCATCCGCTCGACGAGGGCTTCGGGGTTCTGGATCAGGCTCTGCACCTGCCCGACGGCGGGGATGATGAGCACCAGGAGCGCGGTGACGACGGCGAGGCCCAGCACGACAAACACCCCCACCACCGCCAGGACCCTCGGAACGCGCCACCGCTCGAGGCCGCGCACCAGGGGGTTGAGGACGTGGGCCAGGATGGCGGCCATCAGGAACGTCAGCAGCACGCCGCTGAGCTGGCGGACGAAGACCACCAGCAAGAAGACGCCCACCGCGATCAGGATGTACTGAAGATATGTCGAGACGACCAGTCTTCTGGTGGGCACCTCGGTCTCCGATCTAATACTCTACAGAGCAGAATATACCAGCCCCGGGTGCCGCGGCGGGCGATTTTACAGCCCCCCTACCCCTCTGTATAATCGTCCCCCATATGCGAGGGGGTGACGTGCAGGGGACACGATATGTTGGGCGGCGTGAGGTCTCGCCAGCATCTCGACGAGAGGATCACGGAACCGTCTCGATACCTCGACAGGCCGGATCCCGCCCCGCAAGCATCCTCGCCGAGCGCCGCCAGGGGAGAAAGGCGAATCGGTCCAGCGTCTACCGGAGGCGGCGCGTCATGGCGGCATGCCTGCTGCTCTCCTTCGCGCTGGCGCTGGTTTTCGCGGTGCTCGTTCAGACTCCGGATGCGGCGCAGCACGCCGTCCCTATAGACCCGAACAACGCGGGCCCTGATACGGTGCTGGCGGAGGCCGCGGGCGTCGAGATCTCCACGCCCATCCGCCCGGCGAGCCTCACGGGACTCGGCTACCACCCTGAGGGCGAGAGCCTCGTCGAGCTGGTACCCCGCGGCGAGAACCTCTCCGCCAACCCGCTTTTGGGCCTGTTCGCCGACGGGGAGACACCCGAGAACATCCACTACCACATGATGGACGCCGCCGGTCGCACCGGACCTGAGACGGGGGCCCTTGACGTCGGGGCGGCGGCGGGCACCACCGTTTACGCGCCGGTGACCGGCATGGTCACGGCCATCCGTCCGGACCCCATGGTACAGGACGCGAACGTCGTCGAGATCAAACCCGACGCCAACGCGAACGTCCGCGTCACGGTCTCCCTGGTGCGCAGCGGAGAGGGCAGCGCGGGCGTCACGACCCGCGTGACCGCCGGGATGACCGAGCTGGGTACCGTGGCCGACTCGGCGGAGATCCTGGACCCCCAGCTCTCCTCCTACACCTCAGACGCGGGCAACCACGTCACCATCTCGGTTCCGAAGCTCTGACCCCAGGCCGGTCCCCGGCCGTGTATCATAACGAACGTCGATGATCGTAAGCCTCTTCGAACAGCGCCCGGCCTTCGCAGTGGCCGTCCTGATGGGCTTCGTGGTGGGCATCGCGGTCCACGAGGCGGCGCACGCCTACTCGGCCTACCTCCTTGGGGACGACACGGCCTACCGCGCCGGGAGGGTGACGCTCAACCCCGCCTCGCACCTTGACCTGCTCGGGAGCCTGATGCTCCTGATCGCCGGCTTCGGGTGGGGCAAACCGACGCCCGTGGTCCCCTCGAAGCTTAGGGGCGGCGTGCTCGGCCCCGTGGCCGTCGCGTTCGCCGGCCCCGCCTCGAACCTCCTGATCATCGCCGTCTGCGCCCTTCTGTTCGCGCTGCCCTCCTTCAAGCAGGGCTACCTGCTGATCATCGTGGTCGCTGTGGCCTTCGTGAACGCGCTGCTCTTTGTCTTCAACCTCATCCCTATCCCCCCACTCGATGGGGCGAAGGTGATCTTCCCGTTTTTGCCCCGCTCCATGAGCGCCTTCGTGGACTTCATGAACCAACACGGTCCGACGATTCTGCTGGTCCTGGTGCTCCTCACGTTTTTGCCCGGGCTCCCCTCGCCCCTGACCTACATACTCGTGCTGACGCGGCCCATACTCGCCGCGTTCGGGCTTCCCTTTCCCTCGATGTTCTGAGTCCTCCAGGGTAATCGAGGGCAGCGGCGGTTCGCAGGGAGGGGGGAGAATCCACGAACCGAACGCTGCCCACAACCATTTTAGCGCTAAAGCGCGTAGAGGGTAGGCTAAAAAGTGCCTAATTTCGACGGCCGTTCGTGGAATCCGCAGTCAGGGGCAGGCTGACGAAGAAGGTACTGCCGGCGCCGGGTCTGCTCTGGACCCGGATCTCACCGCCGAGGTGGTCATTGAGCTCCCGCGCCAGGGCGAGGCCGAGGCCCGTGCCGTCGGCGCGGGAGGAGCCTTGAGCGCGGTAGAAGCGGTCGAAGATGTGGGGTATCTCGGCCTCGGGGATGCCGCAGCCGCGGTCCGCAACGCTGATGACGGCGCGGCCGTCCTCGCGGGTGAGGCCGAGATTCACGGGGGCTTCCTCGCCGGAGTACTTGAGGGCGTTGTCCAGTAGGATGGCGAGCATCCGGTGGAGCTGGGTAGGGTCCGTTTTGACGGGCGGGACATCCTCGTCCACGCGGATGTTCACCGGGCGTCCCGTGTAGCCGAAGTCTCGGCGCAACTCGTGCAGGAGGTCTTCGAGGTCCACCTCCTCCTTACGGATGGTGAGGGCGTTCGCGTCCAGGCGACTGAGGTCGAGGAGGGTGCGGGCGAGGTTCTGGAGGCGCTCGGTCTGGGAGCGCATGTCCTCGAGAAACTCCGCCCTGACCCGCTCATCCTCTTCGTCCTCGAGCATCTCCAGGTAGCCGGAGAGGGCTGTGAGCGGGGTCTTGAGCTCGTGGGAGGCGTTGGCGATAAACTCGGCCTTGGCGTGCTGTACCTGGCGCTCCTCCGTGACATCGCGGAGGATGGCCAGGGCGCCGTCCTCCAGAGGGGCGGCGCGGATCTCGATGATCCGGTCCCCAGCCAGGGCTTCGGGCTCGGTCACGGGGCCGCTGAAGAGCGTCTTGGCGAGGACCTCCTGGAGGCGGATCTGGAAGTCGAGGTCCGAAAACTCCAGGAGCTCCCGGGCGCGGGGATTCAGGAAGACCGCGTTGAGGTCCTTGTCCACACCGACGACCGCGTCGGTCATGCCGTCGAGTATGGCGCTCCCGCGCTCCTTCTCCTGTTTGATCTGGTCGAAGGCGCCCTTTAAAGAAGCGGCCATCGCGTTGAAGGTCGCGCCCAAAGCGCCCACCTCGTCCTCGACGCGGGTCTCTATCCGCTCGTCGAAGTTACCGGCGGCCAACCTCTCGGCGGCCAGCCCGAGCCGGCTGATCCTGCGCGAGATCAGGGTGGCCGCGAAGTACCCGGCGACCGCCGCGAGGAGCAGAGCCAGCGCGCCCGCGAGCAGCGCCAAACGTTCTATGTTCGCCAGCGCCTTCTCCACGTTTTCGATATCACTCTCGGTGAAGAAGTCGTTGAAGACGACCGCCGTTCCTTCCTCGCCGGGGACGTCTTCTATCGGGATGGCGTAGGTGGCTTGGAGCTGGCCCGCGCGGGCCCCCGTCTCGACCTGCTCTATCCTCTGTCTCGACCTCTGATCCTCTATCGCGCTCTTTGCCACGCCGGGGAGCCATAGGAGATCGTCGTCCCCCCGTATCTTCTTCCCTCTATTATTGACAATCCCCCATTGCAGCCCGCGGGTTGCGGCGAAGGATTGGATCTGCTGGACGCTCACCTGTCCGTCGTTCTGTTGGAGCAAACCCTCGAACTGCTCCCCCACCTGTTGGAAGCGGGCCTGGCTCGCCCGGTTGAGGGTCTCTTCCATGATGGGGCGGACGATCTCGTAGGCCGTTACAGCGGCGAAGGCCGTCACCAGCACGAACAACGCCGTGAGCCACACACGCATCCCCACACGAGGCCTGAGCCCGTTCCTCAGCTTCGAATATGGGGACCTCTTGCGCCACCAGGGGCCCGGGCCGCTCTTCCCGTGAGACGATCCTCTTCTAGCGGAAAACATACCCGACACCCCGCGCGGTGTGGATGAACTCGGGGTTGCGGGGGTCGCGCTCGATCTTCTCGCGGAGGTGGCGGATGTGGACGTCCACCGTGCGCTCGTCGCGGAACTCGTCGCCCCACACCC
>JALYGY010000147.1 GCA_030776865.1 Actinomycetota bacterium
AGCCCACCTGTCCTGGTCCTCGCGGGAGATGCCGTATTTACGGGCGCCGGCGGAGCCGAAGCGGATCATGTTGACGTGCTCGAAGGCGTCGAGGAGGCCATCGTGCATCATGGCGTCGAGGGCCGGCGTGTCGCCCATCCGCGCCCCCCAGCGAGCCTCTTTGAGGAGGTACGGGGCGTTGGACATGCTCTCCATGCCGCCGGCGAGGACCACCTCGTAGTCGCCGGCCCGGATCAGGGTCTCCGAGAGCGTCGCGCTCCTAAGGCCCGAGGCGCATACCTGGTTGAGGGTCTCGGTCGTCAGCTCGAAGGCGAGGCCTGCGTGGAAGTTGGCCTGGCGTGAGGGGATCTGGCCTACCCCCGCCTGCACGACGATACCGAAGATGGAGTGCTGTATCTCTGTGTCTTCTATGCCGGACCTATCTACCGCCTCCCGGATCGCCGCCCCTCCCAGCTCCGGCGCGGACAGGGGAGCCAGCGCGCCGCCGAACTTCCCGAAGGGTGTCCGAGCCGCTCCGAGGATTACCACCCGTTCCACTCACGAACCTCCGATGCTCTAAAGACCAACGACCCTAGAGTTTATAAGAAGAGGCGGAGTGGGGTCGGGGGTCTAGTAGAATACGGTGCAGGGAAAAGGAGGAGGAGATCGTGGCGAATATCGGCGATTACGCGAGCACCTATGCCAGCTCTGTGTGGGAGACGCCCGAGAGGTTCAACTTCGGGCGCGACGCGGTCGATGAGTGGGAGGAGGATCGCCCGGCCATGATCTGGCTGGAGACGAGCGGCGAAGAACGCCGCCTGACGTTCGGAGACTTCTCCCGGCTCTCCAGCAAGTTCGCCAACGCCGCCCGCGAGCTGGGCGTGGGCCGCGGAGACAGGGTGATGATCCTCCTCGACAAGGTCCCCGAGTGGCACGCCACCCTCACCGGCCTCCTCAAGCTCGGCGCCATCGCCATCCCCTGCGCCCCGCAGCTCCGCTCGGGCGACCTCGAGTTCCGGGCCGAGCACTCCGGTTCGATCATGATCGTCGCCGGTGCAGAAGGCATCGGGGAGGTCGAGAAGATGCGCGGCGACGCCTCGAGCCTGCGGCACTTCGTCAGTATAGGCGAGGAGAAAGAGGGCTGGGCATCCTACGAAGAACTCACGGAAGGCGCCTCGGAGGACTTCACCGCAGAGGACACCGCCTCCGACGAGGGCGCGTTCATCCTCTACACCTCCGGGACGACGAAGAACCCCAAGGGCGTTCTGCACACCCACGGCTACACCCACGCCAAGCGGATGCAGGCGCACTACTGGCTCGACCTGCAGAAGGGCGACAGGCTCTGGTGCACCTCCGGGACGGGGTGGGCCAAGAGCATCTGGAATGTCTACCTGGGGCCGTGGAGTTGGGGGACGGAGATCTTCTTCCACGGGGGCGGCTTCAACCCCGCCGAGCGCCTGGAGCTGATACAGCGATACGGGATCACGGTCCTCTGCCAGGCCCCGACCGAGTACCGGCTGCTCGCCAAGACGCCCGAGCTCGAGGGCGCGGATCTCTCGAAGCTGCGGCACGCCGTCTCCGCCGGGGAGCCGTTGAACCCGCCGGTCATAGAGAGGTGGCGAGATCTGCACGACATCACGATCTACGACGGCTACGGCCAGACGGAGAACACCCTCATCGTCGGCAACTTCCCCGGCCTCGAGGTACGGCCCGGCTCGATGGGCAAGCCCTCTCCCGGCTGCGACGTGCGCGTAATAGACGCCGACGGCGACGAGTGCCCGCCGGAGGAGCCGGGCGACATCGCACTCGCCGGTCGTATCCCCGCGCTCTTCAAGGAGTACTGGAAAGGACCCGATGAGACCGAAGCCGTCTTCAGGGAGGGCTATTACCTGACCGGGGACCGAGCTTACCGGGACGAGGACGGGTACCTGTGGTTCGTGGGCCGATCAGACGACGTGATCCTCTCCGCCGGCTACCGCATCGGCCCCTTCGAGGTCGAGAGCGTCCTCATAGAACACCCGGCCGTCATCGAGAGCGCGGTCGTCCCGGCCCCGGACGAGGACCGCGGCAGCGTCGTCAAGGCCTACGTCGTCCTCGGCAAAGACTACGAATCCTCCGACGAGCTGGCTCGGGAGATACAGGACTTCTGCAAGGCGCAGACCGCCCCGTACAAGTATCCCCGCCAGATCGAGTTCGTCCCCGAGCTGCCCAAGACCACGAGCGGCAAGATCCGTCGCGTCGAGCTCCGTCAGCGCGAGATGGCGTGAGGAAGGCTTCAGGCATCAGGTGTCAGCCATCAGGTAAGAACCGTTCGCGTCGTAACCGGGCTTCGGGCACGCGCTCTGGCTGTGCTCTACTAGAAGCTGAAACCTGTAGCCTGATACCTGATGCCCATATCTGACCTCCGCGCCCTCGCGGGCGAAGATTTCTGCTACCTGACGACCACGGGGAGGGTGACGGGCAGGCCCCATACGATAGAGATCTGGTTCACCATCGAGGGCCAGACCCTCTACATGCTCTCCGGCGGAAGAGATGGATCCGACTGGGTAAAGAACTTGCAGCGCACGCCGGAGGTAACGGTCCGCATCGCCGGGGAGAAATTCGACGGCCATGGCCGCGTCGTCGAGGACGCCGGTGAGGACGAGCTGGCGCGGCAGCTCCTCGTCGAGAAGTACGAACGCCTACCGGGCAGCCTCTCGAACTGGCGCCGCACCGCCCTGCCCGTTGCGGTCGAGCTTAGCGGCGAATAGAGCTGGCCAGCCAAGAGAGGTTCAAGGCCACAGGCATCAGGCTACAGGCTTCAGTAATTTCTACCTGTAGCCCCATACCTGAAGCCTCTAATGCTAAAACCTCAGCAACGCCGCAAGCTGCACGAGGCTGCTCGCCATCCGGGGTCCGTACCAGGTGAGGAGCTTGCCGTCCACGAGGTGGATCCGGTCCGCGTGGGCGGCGGGGATATCGAGCGCGTGGAACTCCCCCAGATCCTCGGCCGAAAACGGGTAGGGTTCGTCCGGGAGCAGGACTACCTCGGGCCGCGCCGCTTCGACCTCTCTGAGCGTGACGACCGGGTAGCGCGCCATGTCGCCGCAGACGTTCTCGCCACCGCACGTCTCGAGAGCGTCGTGGACGTAGGTGTCGAAGCCGACGCTCATGTACGGGTTCTTCCAGATCGGGGCGAAGACCCGGAGCCTCCCTCTTTGACCGGCCTCCTCCCTTAGCCCTCCGTACACCCGCTCGATGGGATCAAGGACGGCCCCGGCCCGCGGCGACTCGATTCTGCCCGCGAGTTCCCCTAACATCGTTATGGCCCCCGCCACGTTCTCCGGGGCGCCGACGAAGACCGGAACGCCGGCTTTTTCGAGCTCGTTTATGTTCTCCCGGGTGTTCTCCTCTTTGACGGCGACGACCAGGTCCGGTTCGAGCTCGAGGACGCGTCGCACATCGACCCTCTTCGTCCCCCCTACGGTCGGTACCTTCCCGACGGAGCGGGGCGGCCACAGGCAGTAGCGGGTGCGGCCGACGACCCTCTCGCCCACCCCGAAGGCGAAGAGTGCCTCGGTCAGGCTCGGCACCAGGCTGACGATGCGGTGCGCCGTCACGACCGGGTCAGACTTCTCTGAACAGCTTCTCCGAGGCGGAGATGGGGTCGAGCTCGCGGTCGTAGACCTTCTCCATGAGCTCGGTGTCCTCGCGGTTCAGGCGATGTTGCATCTCCTTCTCGAGGCGGTCCTTGGCCCAGGAGATCACGAACTCCTTGAGCGAGGCCCGCCGCCGTTCCTCGAGCTTACCGCTCTCCTCCAGGTAAGAGCGGTGCTTGGCTATGGTCGTTTTGAGCTCCTCGACGCCCTCGCCCGTGTCGCCGCGGGTCATGATGATCGGGGGGAACCACGGCTGGGGGTCGAGCTCCTGGCCGATGTCGAGTATGGAACGCACCTCGCTCGCCGCGCCTTTAGCCTGCGGGTGGTCCGCCTTGTTTATGCAGAAGATGTCGGCGATCTCCATCACCCCGGCCTTTAGAGCCTGCACCGCGTCCCCCGCCCCCGGCTGCAGCGCCAGTACGACCGTGTCCGCCGCCGAAGCGACCTCGACCTCCCCCTGCCCCACCCCGACCGTCTCGTAGAGCACCACGTCCACCCCGGAGGCCTCCATCGCCAGAGCGGCGAGCCTCGACGCGCCCGCCAATCCCCCCAAATGTCCCCGGCTTCCCATAGAGCGGATAAAGACGCCGGGGTCGAGGAAGTGCTCAGAGAGGCGTATGCGATCGCCCAGGATCGCACCTCTGGAGAGCGGGCTCGAAGGGTCGACCGAGACCACGCCGACCCTCCTGTCTTCCTCGCGGTAGAGCTCTATGAGCTTCGCTATGATGCTGCTCTTCCCCACGCCGGGCGGTCCCGTAAAGCCCACGCCGAGGGCCCTTCCGGTGTGAGGGTAGATCTCCGAGATTATCTCCGGCGACTCCGGGTCCTCGCGCTCGATCTTCGAGATCACCCGCGCCAGCGCCCGCCTGTCACCCGAGAGCAAACGCTCGACGAGCCCGTCGCCGCTCAAGTTCGCTTCTCTACGCTTCTCATCAGAGAAGTTAGAGTACGATAAGCCTCACGCTCCGACAAGGCAGGGCTCAATATAGTTGTCGCACCGATCACATGCGCGCAACATGTGTTAGGCTTTCGCGCGTGTCAAAGATGATCCAGATCCGTAACGTCCCTGACGAGCTACACAGGACGCTGAAGGTTCGCGCTGCGCAGATGGGGATGACCCTCTCTGACTACCTGCTCTCGGAGATAGAACAGATAGCCGAGAAGCCGACCCTGCGCGAGCTCATGGAGCGTCTGGCGCACGACGAGCCGGTAGAGTTAGACGAGCCTCCGGACGTTACCATCCGCCGGTTCAGGGATGCCGACGATCCCCGAGATCTCGGCTAGAGAGCCTTGATCGTTCTCGATGCGTCGGCGGCTGTCTCCATCTTTCTGAACATCGGTCCACAAGCCTCGCGCATCCGGCAGAGGATCGTGCAACCCGAAGAGACGCTGCACGTGCCGCAGCTTTTTGATGTGGAAGTCCTTCACGTGCTACGCCGCCACAGCCTGAGCGGGGCTCTTTCGGAGTGCCGGGGGCGTCTGGCTCTAAGAAGGCTCTCCAGCACGAGGTTGACGCGTTACCCTCACGCCACGTTCGTCCGGCGGATCTGGGAGCTGAGACACAACCTAACGGCCTACGACGCGGCCTACGTAGCTCTCGCCGAGACCCTGGAAGCGCCCCTGCTCACCACCGACCGGCGGCTCGCGCAAGCGCCGGGCATCCGCGCCGAGGTGGAACTGTACCGATAGGGCCGGGACTATCCCTCGAGCAGCAGCGACGTCGGGTCTTCGATGAGCTCTTTGATGCGCACGAGGAAGCTCACGGCATCGGCGCCGTCCACGATGCGGTGGTCGTAGGAGAGGGCGAGGTACATCATGGGACGGACCTGGATCTCACCTTCCACCACGACCGGCCTCTGCTGGATCTTGTGCATCCCCAGGATCGCCACCTGCGGCGCGTTGAGGATCGGGGTCGAGACCAGCGAGCCGAAGATGCCGCCGTTGGTGATGGTGAACGTCCCGCCCTGCAGGTCCTCGAGGGTGAGCCTGCGCTCGCGGGCCTTGAGCGCGAGCTCCCCGATCTCGCGCTCGATGTCGGCGAACCCCTTTCTGTCCGCGTCGCGCACGACGGGGACGACGAGGCCCTCCTCGGCGTTCACTGCGACGCCGATATCGTAGTAGTGCTTGAGGATCAGCTCGTCGCCCCGCAGCTCGGCGTTGACCTTGGGGAACGCCTTCAAGGCGCCTATTGCAGCCTTGGTGAAGAAGCTCATGAACCCGAGTTTGACGCCGTGGCGCTCCTGGAACCCCTCCTTGCGGCGGTCTCTCAGCTCCATGACGGCGCTCATGTCCGCCTCGTTGAAGGTGGTGAGCATCGCCGCCGTCTGCTGGGCCTCTACGAGCCGCCTGGCGATGGTCTGGCGCCGCCGTGACACTCGCACCCGCTCCTCGAGGGCGCCGCGCCCGTCCTCGGCGGCGGGCCTCTCCTCCCGCCGGCCGTCCTCCTCCGGGGCGGGCTGCTCCGCCTCGCGGGCGGGAGCGCCGCTCTGCTCCCGGATGGAGCGCTCCACGTCCTCGCGGGTTACGCGCCCGCCGGAGCCGCTCCCTGAGATCTCGGCGAGGTCGATGCCGTACTCCTTGGCGAGCTTGCGCACCGAGGGAGAAGCGCGTACCTCTTCTATCTCCCGGTGGCCGTCCGTCTCCTCGGTTTCTGTCTCGGCTACTGCTTCGGCTTGCTCGGCCCGTTCCTCCTCTTCGGGGGCTTCGGTCTCGGGTTCGGCGGGAGCTTCGCTACCGTCGCCTTCGCCGATGGTACCGATGACCTCGCCCACGTTCACGCTCTCGCCCTCGCCCTTGGCGATGGACTCGAGGACGCCGTCCTGCTCGGCCTCGACCTCGAAGTTGATCTTGTCGGTCTCGAGCTCGACGAGCGGGTCTCCCGACTTCACGGCCTCGCCCTCCTGCTTGAGCCAGCGCCCGACCGTCGCGTCGGCGACCGACTCCCCCAGCTCCGGGACGTGTATCTCAACCGCCACCTGCTAACACCTCTTTCTCTAAGACCTCTCTCACTCGCTCGGGCCGGGGGCGCCGGCCTGCGTCCCTTGCGCGGCCGCCTTGGCTTCCTCCAGGTCCTCCTCCTCGACGTTACCAAAAGCCGCCCGGACTATGCCCGCGTGCTCCTCCTTGTGGAAGCGCGCCGAGCCCTGGGCCGGGCTGGGACGGCCAGGCTTGCCGATGTACGTAATCGGGAGTTCCCCGTCCGTCATCTCTCTGAGGCGCGGCTCTATGAACGTCCAGGCCCCCATGTTCTTCGGTTCCTCCTGGACCCAGAGGATCTCCCGGAGATTGGAGTAACCCTCGATCACCTCCCGCACCCTCTCTGCGGGGAAGGGATAGAGCAGCTCAATGCGGCCTATGGCGGTGTCCACGGCCTCCTCGCGGTAGTCGCTGCCGACGAGCTCGGTGTAGATCTTGCCGGAGCACAGGATGAGCCGCTCCACCGAATCCGCCCTCTCGCGCGCCTCCTCGTCGTCGAGCACCGGCTGGAAGGAGCCCTCGGTGAGATCCTCGACCCTGGAGGCGGCCATGGGATGCCTGAGGAGGCTCTTGGGGGCCATGATGATGAGGGGCCGCTGGTTGTCCTTGAGGGCTGCCTGCGCGCGCAGGAGATGGAAGTACTGGGCGGCGGTCGTGAGGTTGGCCACGCGGATGTTCTCGTGCGCCGCGAGCTGCAGGAAGCGCTCGAGGCGGGCGCTCGAGTGCTCGGGGCCCTGGCCCTCGTAGCCGTGCGGCAGGAGGAGCACGAGGTCCGAGGTCTGGCCCCACTTCGCCTGCCCCGACACTATAAACTGGTCGATCATGGGCTGCCCCACGTTGGCGAAGTCGCCGTACTGAGCCTCCCATAGAACCAGAGCGTCGTGCGCGTTTATCGAGTAGCCGTACTCGAAGCCAAGGACCGCGATCTCCGAGAGCGGGCTGTTATGGACCGCGAAGGAGGCCCTGGCCTGCGGGATGTTCTGCAGCGGCACGTAGGCCTCGCCGGTCTGGGCGCTGTAGAGGGCCGCGTGGCGCTGGGAGAAAGTGCCCCGCACGGTGTCCTGGCCCGTCAGGCGTATCGGGACGCCGTCCTCGAGGAGCGAGGCGAAGGCCAGCGCCTCGGCGTGGGCCCAGTCTATGCTCTCGAGATCGCCGCGGTTCTTCTGGAAGAGGCGCTCCAGCTTGTTGTTCGGCTCGAAGCCCTCGGGGCGCTCGAGCATGGCCTCGTTTAGCTCGGCGAGCCTCTCGGCGGGAACTGCCGTCTCGGGGATCTCTACGAGCGGCGTGTGGGGCTCGTCGGACGCGACGTCCTCCTCGTCGATCCCCTCGGAGGAGTCTCCCTCGCGGATCTCCTCCATCCGCGATTGCATCTCCTCGACCATCTTCTCGGCCTCGCCCTCGGAGATCACACCCCGCCGCTCGAGTTCTCTGGCGAAGATCTCGCGCACCGAGGGGTGGGAGCGGATCTTCTCGTACATCTTCGGCTGGGTGTAGGTCGGCTCGTCGCCCTCGTTGTGGCCGTACCTGCGGTAGCCGATGAGGTCGATCATGAAGTCCTTGCCGAACTCCTCGCGGTAAGCGTAGGCGAGCCTCACCGCAGCCAAACACGCCTCCGGGTCGTCGGCGTTGACGTGGACGACCGGGATCTCGTACCCCTTGGCGAGGTCGCTCGCGTAGGTGGTCGAGCGGGCGTCGTGCTGCTCGGTGGTGAAGCCCAGCTGGTTGTTGGTGATGATGTGGATGGTCCCGCCGGTCTTGTAGCCCGGGAGCCTGCTGAGGTTCAGGGTCTCCGCCACGACCCCCTCCCCCGGGAACGCGGCGTCCCCGTGGATGAGGATCGGCAGCGAAGCCTCCTCGTCCTGGTCCGGCGGGCCCGCCTCGTCGCGCGTCTCCTGGGCGGCCCGGGCCATCCCCTCGACCACGGGGTTGACGTGCTCCAGGTGGCTCGGGTTGGGTGCCAGGTTGATGAGGATCTCCTGGTCGGCCTCCTCGTCCGCGAGCTGGAAACCCTTGATGCCGAGGTGGTACTTGACGTCCCCGACCCAGCCCTCGCCCTGGCTCTCGGAGACGGAGGATGACTCACCCCTGTCCGGCTGCTGGAACTCGCCGAAGATCGTGGGGTACGGCTTGTCGAGGACGTGCGCGAGCACGTTGAGCCGGCCCCGGTGCGCCATCCCAAGGACGACCTCGGGGGTCCCCTTCTCGGCGGCGAAGCGGACGAGCAAGTTCAGCATCGGCACGACCATGTCCACGCCCTCGACGGAGAAGCGCTTCTGGCCCAGAAACGCCCTGTGGAGGAACTTCTCTAAGGTGTCCACCCGCGTGAGGCTCCTGAGAAGCCTCATGGCCCCTTCTCCCTCCAGCACCCTGTTGAAGCGCTCGGACTCGACCGCGTCCCTCAGCCAGAACCGCTCTTCTGCCGTGTGGATGTGGCCGAAGTCGTAGCCGGTGGTCTTGCAGTAGAGACGCCGGAGCTCGTCCACGGCCTCCCTGGCCGTGTTCGTGCGCTCCGGGATCGGGCCCACCCCAGGGGCGTTGGCTATGCTCGCCGGCAGGGCCTCGAGCTCCTCGCCCAGGTGGTGGAAGCCCGCCTCGAGGGTCGGATCCCCTGGGGGATCCCCCCCGAGCGGGTCGAGCCGGGCCGCCCTGTGCCCGAAGTCCCTTATGGCCCGGATGTACTTGACCGCCCCGACGATCTTGCCCGTGTCCACCCCTGCCATCGTGGGCGCGCGCCCGTTCGCATCTGGCGCGGGCGGGCTCCAGGTCTCGAAGAACTCGCGCGTCCGCTCGTCGACGGATTCGGGGTCCTCCCTGTACCTCTCGTAGAGCTCCAGAACGTAGCCGAGGTTCGGCCCGTAGAACTGGCTCTCGGTCTGTCTATCCAACCGGATCACACCCTCACGTCACGCTACTCTTCTACGAAAAGGCGCGAGAACGGAGCGCGCCTCCTCAAGGCGTTCTTTTTCGAGACAACCGAACACTTTGATCTTCTTTATGATACCCCACATACCAGCTACGGTCTTACCCGAAGAGCGATCCCGGTAAGCCTACTCGCCCCAGCTGGGTTGAGCACGAGCCGCAGGTCCTCGACCATCCCGCCGTGGGCGAACCTCACACTCCCTCTCTGCAGGGGCTCTGACCGTCTCGTCGACATCCCCCGGTACCTGAAGACTACCGCCAGAACTCCCACCAGCTCCGCGGAGCCTCGCTATCGTGCCGCTCTGTGGCCTCCTGGCGCTCCTCGGCGTCCCGGACCGAAGCGCGGCCGGGGAAACCGGCAAGGGAGCTCCGGAGCTTTGACTTCAGGGCCCTCCGTCGTCGAGCCGAGCCCTCCATCTGGTCCAAGGTGCGCTGCATCTGCTCCCGCTGGTGCTCGATCTGCCGCTCGAGGCTATCCATGTACCGCTCGCGCTCTTCGCGGTTTTTGAAACGCATAGCCGATCTCCTCTGTCCGGCTTCGCTACCCGCCGAAGACGCACAAATGATACCCCGTTCGTGCTTGTATCCCTCCGCTGAGTAGCCCCACTCCTCTAGCAGCCGCATATCGGCCTGGGTTTGTGAGAAGGCATACCGGCCGCCTCGAAGCGAAAGACCTCTCCCTTGGTCGGCGACTCACCCGAAGATACTCTTCGCCCGAATGGGGGTATATCTAGACCTTGGTGTTAGGTAACCCGGGGCGGGGTAGCGTCTCTCCGTCCCTGCGAGGAGCGAGAAGATGAGGAAGACCAACTACTACCTCAAGGTGGCTGCAGCGGTCCTCGCCGTGGCTCTGCTGGCAAAGTACCTGCGGGACTGGTTTAACCGTTCCGGTGAGGGGGGTAGGGATACAACCGACGTGGAAAAACAACCCGTGAGGGAGGTAAACACCATGGAAGGCGAAGAGCGCACCGACAGGACCACCGAGCGCGAGGACGAGCTCAGGGTGCAGAGAACCGAAGAAGAGCTCAGGGCGGGCACCCGCGAGCGCGAGGCCGGAGAGGTCGGTGTACGAAAGACCGTTCGCACCGACCGGGAGCAGATAGAGGTCCCCACCCGCCACGAAGAGGTCACAGTAGACCGCGTGCCGGTTGAAGGTGAGGCCACCGAGGCAGAGATAGGTGAGGACGAGGTCAGCATTCCCGTCACTGAAGAAGAGGTGGTGGTGGAGAAGCGCCCTGTGGCCAAGGAG
>JALYGY010000148.1 GCA_030776865.1 Actinomycetota bacterium
AGGTAGGCGAAGATGGCCGCGCTCATGGTCGCGTTGGTGCTCCCCTTGTCCTTCCACGAGCCGCGCTTCTGCGCGTTGAACGCCGTGGCGTCGTCCTTGTAGCGGTGGAGGAGGACGTCCTCCTCGTCCGTCGCGTAGATCTTCTTGGCCTTGCCCTCGTACACAAGCCTCTCAGTCATCCTCAAGCCTCCTTTTCAGTGCCTCCACCCGCACAAAGACCGCTCCCAGGTTCCGCAGCGCGTACGCTGGGTCGAAGAGGCTCCCGAGGTCCACCCCAAGATGCTCGCGCACCTCCTCCTTCGCTTCGAGCAACTCTCGAAAGCCACCCTCTCCCTCCCAAGCCTGCATCGCGGCTCCCTGGACTATGGCGTAGGCGTCGTCGCGGCTCATCCCCGCCTCGACGAGGGCGAGGAGGACACGCCCGGAGTAGACGACGCCGCCGCCCAGGTTGAGGTTCTCGAGCATCCGGTCTTTGTGCACCTGCAGGCCGCCCAGGATGCGCCGCGTGGTGCGTAGCATGTAGTAGGCGAGGACCGTGGCATCGGGGAGGACGACCCGCTCGGCCGAGGAGTGGGAGATGTCCCTCTCCTGCCAGAGCGCGTTGTTCTCGAAGCCCACGCTCGCATAGCCCCGCAGGAGACGGGCCATGCCGCAAAGACGCTCGGAGAGGATGGGGTTGCGCTTGTGGGGCATCGCCGAGGAGCCCCTCTGGCCGCGGCCAAAGGGTTCGGCCAATTCTCGCACCTCCGTGCGCTGGGCACCCCGGATCTCCAGAGCGACCTTTTCGAGCGTGGAGCCCAGGATGGCCAGGGTGGCGAGGACCTCGGCGTGGCGGTCGCGCTGTACGATCTGGGTCGATGCGGGGGCAGGCTCGAGGCCGAGTTCTTCGCAAGCCATCGCCTCGACCTTCGGATCCACGCTCGCGTAGGTGCCCACGGCGCCGGAGATCTTGCCGACAGCCGCCACCTCCCTCGCATGCGCCAGCCGGTCCAGGTTCCGTTCCATCTCGAAGGCCCACACCGCCAGCTTGTGCCCGAACGTCGTGGGCTCCGCGTGCACCCCGTGGGTCCGTCCGACCATGACGGTGTGCCGATGCTCCAGCGCCATCCCGCAGAGCACAAGGGCGAGCTCCACCGCCTCTGCCCGGATCAGCGCCAGGGCCTGCTTCAGTTGCAGGGCCCCCGCGGTGTCAAGCACGTCGGATGACGTCAGGCCGAAGTGGAAGTGGCGGGCGCCGTCGCCCGCATTCTCGGCGACGGCGGAGACAAAGGCTATAACGTCGTGCTCCGTCTCCCGCTCTAACTCGTGGATCCGCTCGACGGTGAAGCCCGCCTTCTCGGCGAGCTCCTCGACTTCTTCCGGGGGGATCTCGCCCAGAGCCGCGCGCGCGCGGCAGACGGCGAGCTCGACCTCGAGCCAGGCGCGGTACTTCGCCTCTTCGGTCCAGAGGCCCCCGACCTCCGGGAGGGTGTAGCGTTCGATCACGGCCCGCCCTCCAGTCTCTCGGCCAGCTCTCGATCCGAGAGAGCCAGTATCTGCGCGGCTAGCACCGCGGCGTTCGCTGCCCCGTTTACGGCGACGGTGGCGACGGGGACGCCGGAGGGCATCTGGGCCGTCGCGAGGAGGGCGTCGAAGCCACCCAGAGTCCCGGCGGCGACGGGTATGCCGATGACCGGCAGGTTGGTGCGGGCGGCGACGGCCCCGGCGAGGTGAGCGGCCATACCCGCGGCGCAGATAAAGACCTTGATACCGCGCCCGGGCGCGGAGGCGACATACTCGGCGACGCCGTCGGGGTTGCGGTGGGCGCTAAGGACCTCGAGCTCGAAGTCTATCTCGAGGCTCGTCAGGCGGGCGGTGCATTTCTCGAGGACCGGCAGGTCGGATTCGCTGCCGATCAGGATGCCGACGCTCGGGCTCAAAGGTCCTCCAAGTCGATCGCCTCCAGGGCTATGTCGGTGCGGTACTGTATGCCTTCGAAGTGGATCTGCTCGACTGCGGCGTAGGCGCGCGCGCGCGCCTCTATAACCGTCGGACCGGTCCCGACGACGTTCAGTACCCGACCACCCGCGGTGTAGAAGCGCCCGTCCCGCTCCTCGGTGCCGGCGTGGTAGATGTAGACGCCGGTGGGGATCTTGTCTAAGCCGGAGATCACATCTCCCGAAGAAGAGGACTCCGGGTAGCCCTCCGAGGCGAGCACGACGCACACGGCCTTATCGGCCGACCAGGGGACCTCGCGGCCGGCAAGGTCCCCCATCTCGGCGGCGATCATCAGCTCCAGAAGATCGGTGCCGAGGCGCGGCAGGATCACCTGCGTCTCCGGGTCACCAAAGCGGCAGTTGAACTCAAGGGCCTTCGGACCGGTCTCGGTTACCATGACGCCGGCGTAGAGCAGACCCGTGTAGGGCGCGCCGGTAAGGGCGAGCTGGTGGATGGTCGGGCGGATGATCTCCTCCAGGATGGCCGCGTAGGTGGCGGGCTCCATCCACATCAGCGGGGAGTACGCTCCCATCCCCCCGGTGTTCGGTCCCTCGCCGCCGTCGTAGATGCGCTTGTAGTCCTGCGCGGGCAAGAAGGGCAGCATCTCCTGCCCGTCGGTCATGACGAAGACCGAGGCCTCCCGGCCCTCGAGGTACTCCTCGATGACTATTCTCGCACCCGCCGCCCCGAACTTACCCGCAAAGGCGGCCCGCACCGCCCCTTCGGCCTCCTCGCGAGAGTGGGCTACCGTAACGCCCTTGCCCGCGGCGGCTCCGTCCGCCTTGATGACGATGGGATACTCGTCGAGCCTGCGGAGGTGGGCGAGCGCGGCGGCCTCCCCATTGAAGGCCTCGAAGCGGGCGGTGGGGACGCCGGCGTGGTTCATCAGTTCCTTGGCGAAGATCTTCGAGCCCTCTATCCGGGCGGCGGCCCTCGAGGGGCCGAAGACCTTGAGGTCCGCCGCCCAGAAGGCTTCGGCGATGCCCCCGATCAGGGGCGACTCGGGGCCGACGACGGTCAGGTCTATCTCGTTCTCTTTCGCGTAGTCGCGTAAAGAGGTCAGGTCGTCGGAGGGGATGTCGGCCGTTTTGGCGATGCGGGCTATGCCGGGGTTGCCGGGGGCGGCGTACATCTCGGGTTCCACTGGACTGGTCGCGAGGGCCTCGACCAACGCGTGTTCGCGCCCGCCGCTCCCGACGACCATCACCCGCACGGCCCTAGGTCCCGATCCTCTCTATTATCGCCTGGTCCCGCTCCGGCCCGACGCTGATCATGCACAGAGGAACCCCCACCTCGGCCTCCACGAACCCCACGAAGTCCTGCGCGGGTTCGGGCAGATCTCCGCGCATCCTGCACCACGTTATGTCCACCCCCCAGCCGGGGAGCTCCTTGTAGACGGGACGGGCATGATGCAAATCGGTCTGGCTCATGGGGAACTCGTCCACCGAGCGGCCCTCTATCTCGTAGCCGACGCAGATCTTTATCTCCTCGACCACGGAGAGCACATCGAGGAGCGTGATGGCGAGGTACGTGATCCCGTTGAGGACGGCCGAGTACTTGACGGCCACCAGATCCAACCACCCGCACCTCCGGGGCCTGCCCGTCGTGCTCCCGTACTCGTTGCCAGCCCGCCGGATGGCCTCACCGGTCTCGTCGAAGAGCTCCGTCGGGAATGGCCCGTCCCCCACCCTGGTGGTGTACGCCTTGGTCACCCCGATGACTTGGTCGAGCGCCCGCGGCGGGATGCCACTCCCCACGACCGCCCCGCCGACCGAGGGGTTCGACGAGGTGACGAACGGGTAGGTGCCGTGGTCGTTGTCCAGCAGCGTAGCCTGCGCTCCCTCCAGCAGGATCGACTCGCCCTCCTCGAGGGCCTCGCGCAACAGCGCCCCGGTGTCGGCCATCATGGGCCCCAGCAGCTCCCTGAACGAGAGGAGGTAATCGGCGAGCTCGCCAGCGTCGTAGGGCTCCTCGCCGTAGACGTTCTCGAGGATGGAGTTCTTCTCGCGCAGAGCCGCCTCGAGCTTGGCGCGGAGAATGCCCTCGTCGAAGATGTCCTGCACCCGGATGCCCGAGCGCGCGACCTTGTCCTCGTAGGTGGGGCCGATGCCGCGGTTGGTGGTCCCGATCTTCGCCTCCCCGAGGGCCTTCTCGCGGTGGGAGTCGAGCCGGACGTGGTAGGGCAGGATCAGGTGCGACCGACCGTCGACCTTGAGCCTCTCGCGCACGCTCAGGCCCCGCTTCTCGAGCGCCGTGATCTCTCGGTCGAGGACCTCCGGGTTGACGACGACCCCGTTGCCGATGGTGCACACGACCCCCTCCCGCACGATGCCGGAGGGGACGAGGTGCACGACGAACTCCTCTTTGCCGATCCGGATCGTGTGCCCCGCGTTGTTGCCGCCGGAGTAGCGCGAGACGTAGCGCACGTCCGACGCCAGCGCGTCGCAAACCCTTCCCTTGCCCTCGTCCCCCCAAGCCAGCCCGAGGACGACCGTGGCCGTCACAGCCTTAGCCCCGCGGTGATCGAGATAAAGAGTAGGCTGAGCCGGAACCCGTCACCCTCTATTCTTCGCGCGGGGCCACGTTCCATCGCCACTGCCGAAATGTAGCACATAGGTCCGCTGTTTTGAATCACCCGGCGGGGACCTCGGCCCGCCTCCGCTCTAGCCCCCTCTGACTTACTCGAAGAGCACGACGGGCTCCTCGTAGTACCGGATGCGGTTCTCTCTCCAGAGCCTCTCGACAAGCGACCTGAGCTCGACGTTGCGGGTGGGGGCGTCCCCGGCGTGCAACTTCTCCAACGGGTAACGGACGCCGAGGACGCGCTCGCGCACGCGGAATCGGGTGATGCCGGCCGGCAGCACGGCCCCGGAGCGCACGATCTCGACGAGCTCCTCTGGCGCGAACGCGCGGTAGCGGATCACCGCCTCCCCGTCAGCCAGCCCCAGCGGCCCGTTCGGTCCGACGCGCCGCACGACGCCCTCGGGGTAGAGCGACTGCAAGGCCCAGAGCGCCCGCACCTCTGCCAACAACCCTTTCTCCCGAGAGCGTAGGGAGATCCTCTCTCCTCCGGCGACCTCAACCTCAGCGAGCCGGGCGCCTCTCTGCTGCTGCTCCGAAACCTCGATCTCCTCGAGGCCGCGAAGCTTATCGAGGCCGACGCCATCTAGGAGGTGGGCCCAGCTCTCCGCTCTCTCCGGGGGCTCCACAAACTGGGCCAGGACGAGCCGGCAGCCCAACTCCTCTAGGGCGCGGACCCTGTGGGCTCCGTCGAGCACCAGACAACAATCCCCCTGCGAGGAGATGATCACCGGATTGCGCTGCTCGCCCTCGGACTCGACGCGGGCGCGCAGGTTGGCGAGGCGGTCCTCGTCGTGGGCCTCGTGGAGGATCAGACGCCCCAGTTCCACGAGGCGAAGGTCGTTGAGCGAGGGGATCAAGCAGCGAAGAGGTCGTCTGATGGCGCCTGTGCGCCCTACACCCTACCTAGGCGTCTCCCCCACGGCGGCCCCAGAGGAAGTCCAGTATGAGGAACCCGCCGAAGAAGAAACCCGCGATTACTACGAAGAACCCTATGATGCCAAGAAGAAGGTAGAGTGTATCCAAAGCTCTCTTTAGGCCTTTCCACCAGATCACGGACCCGCCGCGAGGAGTCGGGACGGCCGGATTTGAACCGGCGACCACTCGGCCCCCAGCCGAGTGCGCTACCAGACTGCGCCACGTCCCGACGCGCCTATTTGCCGCGTTTTATCATATCAGAGTGACCCCATGCTATCATGCGGTGCTTGTGGCGCGCGCGGCATCCTACATAAGGACCGATCTCAAGGGCATGCTCCCCACGCGGGAGGAGCAGCGGGCGAGCGTCGAGGCCTACGCCGACGAGCAGGGTCACGAGCTGGTCGCCCACTACGAGGACCTCGAGGCCTCCGGGACCCTCCTCTACCACCGCCCCGGCCTCAAAGCGGCGATAAACAACATCAAAGAGCTCGAGGACTGGGAGGTCCTCATCGTCGCCCACCCCAGGTGCGTCTCGGAGACCGACTCTGCCCTGCACGAGTTCGTCCACAAGTTCTCCCTTTACGGCAACCGTCTCGAGTGTCCCACCCGTACCTGGGAGGAGTTCCTCTCCACGATGAAAGCCTACCGGCGCGCGATGACCCGGCGCTAGGTTCGATGTACCGATCGTTGATTCATGTGAAGAGCGGCAAAACGTTTGTTAAACGGCGAGCCTCTTCGGTAGTATAGGAACGTGGGCTTTATCCTCGCCGCAATTCTGACCGTCATAGGGACCCTCCTGCTTCTGGCATCCCTGGCGGGCGTCGCCTTCGGGGTGTACATGGCCGCCGACCCCAAGACCCGCGAGTCGGGCAAGCTCTTCGCCGTCTGGTGGGTGCCTGCGGCGGCCGCAGCGAGCGGCCTGTTTATGCGGGACGTCGTCACCTTCACCATCGGGACCCTCTGTTTTCTGGTGGCCGGGGCTGTGTTCACCTTCGAGGACGGGAAGACGAGAACGCCCACGGCGAAGCGCACGAACGAGAAGCGTGAGGATTCTGAGAAGACCACCAAGGAGAACAGAACGACGGATGGCGAGGCGGCCTCCTAGCCTCCGCAGCGCCGGGGTTTAGTATACTGGACGTGGAGAACGGCCCCGACGCTCGCGGGGAGATGAGCGTCGCAGGTCGGGCGGATTGTGGGGGTCGGGGCGCCATCCCGCGCCGACCGGGGAGGAAAGGAGCTGTACGCTTTGGGGCTCATCCGCACGATACTCGCCATGGTGATATTGCTCATACTCGTCCACGTGGGCTTGTTCTACACGGACGTAGAACCACGCACCAACCAGCTGACCAGCGCCATCTACAGCCTCGCGAAGCTGCTGGAGTCGCCGGCCGTGGTCCTGCTCAACGCGCTTCCCCTCACCGTCGAGCAGCGCGAGGCGGCGGACACGAGCAACTTCTACGTCATCGCTCTCACCGCCGCAGCCGGGTACTTTATTCTCTACCTGCTGCTCGGGGTGGGCCGGCGCAGTTAGCATTTTTAGCTAAGGCTACGGGCAAATTGGCTGATACCTGATGCCTGAAACCTAAAGAGCTGAACTATTCGAGCGGGAATCACGTATACTTCTCCGAACGGTTTCCCCAGAACACTCAGGAGGAGTCGTGATCCCTTCGAGAAGAAACATTGGTTTCTACGGGCAAAGGTACTTTCTCTGGGCGTACAGGAGATGCAATGATCGAGTTTAGAGGGGTAAGCAAGACCTACCCCGGCTCCGACAGGCCGGTCGTCGACGACCTCTCCTTCGAGATCCTCGAAGGAGAGGTCTGCGTACTGGTTGGTCCTTCGGGGTGCGGCAAGACCACGACGATGCGGATGGTAAACCGCCTGATCGAGCCCACCGAAGGCGAGATCCTCATAGACGGCGAGCCGAACACGCAAATGAGCGGCACCCGGCTCCGGCGCAAGATCGGCTACGCCATCCAGCAGATAGGCCTCTTCCCCCACCGCACCATCGCCGAGAACATAGCCACCGTCCCGAGCCTTCTGGGTTGGGACAAGCAGCGCACAAGAGGGCGCGTGGACGAGCTCCTGGAGCTCGTCGGCCTCGACCCGGACGAGTACCGCGACCGTTACCCGACCGAGCTCTCGGGCGGACAGCAGCAGAGGGTCGGGGTGGCGCGCGCGATGGCGGCGGACCCCCCGATCATGCTCATGGACGAGCCCTTCGGGGCGGTGGACCCGATCACGCGCGAGCGGCTCCAGGACGAGTTCTTGAATATTCAGCAGGACATAAAGAAGACCATCGTCTTCGTCACCCACGACATAGACGAGGCCATAAAGATGGGCGACAAGATCGCCATCCTCAAGCAGGGCGGCCTTCTGGCCCAGTACGACGCCCCGGAGAACATCCTCTCGGACCCCAACTCCGAGTTCGTCGCCTCCTTTGTCGGCAGCGACCGGATCCTCAAGCGGCTCTCGCTCACCAGGGTCGGCGACATGCAGCTCGAGCCGGCGGACAACGGCACCGAAGACCTCCCGCGCATAAGCGAGCGGCTGACCGTGAGGGACGCACTCTCGGAGATTATAGGTTCGGGCAGCAAGGAGGGCGTCGTGGAGAAGGATGGTGAGAGGAGGTTGCTCACCATAGACGCCATAGAGACGCTCTCCCGCGCCGGAGACGTTTCACGTGGCTAGCCTGGCCCTCCAGGACATCTCCTCGCTCGAAGATCCCTCTCTCATAGAGTGGAATTGGATCTCCGAGAACTTCTGGGAAGACATAGTGCCCGCTATCCAGGGGCACATCTTCCTCTCGTTCGTCTCGGTGGCTATCGCGCTCGCGATCTCGCTCCCCACCGGAGTCTTGGTCTCCCGCTACCGCAAGGCGTACCCCCCCGTCCTCTTTGCAACCGGGCTCCTGTACACCATCCCGAGCCTGGCCCTCTTCGCCATCCTGGTGACCGTCCCAGGCGTCGGCGTAGGGCCGAAGCCTGTAATCATCGCGCTGGTCGCCTACTCCCTGCTCGTCTTGGTCCGGAACGTCGTGGCCGGCATCGACTCCGTCCCTGTGGAGACCATAGACGCCGCGCGCGGCATGGGACTCACTAACCGTCAGATCCTCTTCAAGGTCGAGCTGCCGCTCGCGTTGCCGGTTATCGTGGCTGGCATACGCATAGCCACGGTCACGATTATCGGGATCGCCACCATCGGCGCCTACATCGCGGGCGGGGGACTGGGGCAGCTCATCTTTGACGGCATAAACCGTAACTTCCCCACGATGGTAATCACCGGCGCAGTGCTCGCAACCACGCTCGCTGTTCTGGCGGATGTGGCGCTCCTTGGCCTCGAGCGTCGCCTGCGGCCGTGGGCTCGACGAGCGAGAAAGAGGGCCTAGGTGGACGCGCTGCTTGAGGTCTTCGGGCGCCCCAACTTCTGGGAGCTGGTCGCAAGACACGTGAAGCTCTCCACAATAGCTCTCGCGGTCGCCGTCGCTATCGCACTCCCCGTCGCATTCGCGGTCAGGAACACGACGCTCGGCGCAGCGGTGGCCATCAACGTCGGAAACGTCGGCCGGGCCATCCCCTCCCTGGCCATACTCGCGCTCGCGCTGCCGATCTTCGGCTTCGGTTTCACGCCTTCGCTGGTGGCGCTGACGGCGCTCGCCATACCCCCCATCCTGATAAACGCATCCACAGGCCTGCGGGAGGTTAATCGGGAGATCATCGACGCAGCGAGGGGCATGGGGCTCTCGGGAGGTCAGATTCTGACCCGTATCCAGCTCCCCATAGCCGCTCCGGTCATCTTCGCCGGCGTCAGGACCTCGGCGGTGCAGGTGGTCGCGAGCGCGACCCTGGCCACCTTTATCGGGGGCGGGGGTCTCGGGGACCTGATCGTCGAGGGCTTTTCGCGCGGCGACACGGCTATCCTGCTGGCCGGCGCGCTCTCGGTGGCGGTGCTGGCAGTGATCACCGAGGCCAGCTTCAGCGGCCTGGAGCGGTTCTTTACCCCAATGGGTCTGAGGATAGCGCAGAAAAGGCACAGAAATTGAGTGCAGGAAAGCGAGGATGCACACAGTGAAGAACAGAACCAAGTTGATCCCGGCGCTACCGCTCGCTCTCGTCCTCGTGCTGCTCGCCGCATGCGGCAACGTCGGCGGCAGCGGCGACTCGGGAGCGCGCGACGGTGGCAGCGGCCCGGCAATAGCCGTCGGCTCCAAGGACTTCACCGAGCAATTCATCCTGGGCAACATGTACGCGCTGGCGCTGGAGGATGCTGGCTTCAACGTCGAGCGCAAGCTGAACTTGGGATCGGAGCAGATAGCCGACAAGGCCCTCCAGAGCGGCCAGATCGACCTTTACCCCGAGTACACGGGCACGGCACTCGCGGCGATACTGCCCTACAAAAAGGACCCGGCGACGCTTAACTCTCCACAGGCAACCTACCGGCAAGCAAAGGAGCTCTATGCAAAGCGCGACCCCGCCGATACTATGCTTCAGCCCGCCCCCTTCAACAATACTTACGGCATCTTTGTCCGCAGCGAGGTCGCAAAAAAGCATAATCTCTCAACGCTCGCTGACCTCGCCGAGGCCTCCCCGGACCTCACTTTTGTCTCCTTCTCCCAGTTCCAGAACCGCTCCGATGGCTACCCGAACATGCAGAAGAATTACCCCGATCTGGATTTCGGGAAGACCAGGATAGTCAACAGCCTTGGTCTGAGGTACCAGGGCGTGCTGCAGGGTGACGGAGACGTCGGCGTGGGCTTCACCACAGACGGCCAGCTCGCCTCCGACGAACTGGTGGTGATGGAGGACCCGAAGAGCATCTGGCCCTTCTACTATCCGGCCCCCGTCGTGAGGAGCAATGTCCTGGAGCAAAACCCCGGGATGAAGGGGATCCTCAACGAGGTCTCCGGGACCCTGGACGCCGAGACCATGCGGCAGCTCAACGCTCAGGTGGGCATCGAGCGGGAGGAGCCCGAGGACGTCGCCGCAGAGTACCTCCAGGAGGAGGGCATCGTCGAGTAGAGCTGCGTTGGGAATCCGTATAGGGTGGACAAGTAGTTAGTAGGTCCAAAAGAGCGCAGCCCAGAATAGCCGCAGCGGGCCCGACGGTGACCCTCGACGGTGAAACATCCGTCCATCGAGGTCTCGCGGCAGCTATCTGGAGCCAACTCTTCTTGCGTATCGCCGGGAGCGCGGGCGTACTGGTTATAGGCGGCTACTTCGTTGAGCTGCAGGACAAGGGGCCTGCCGGTTACGTCCGTGCTGGTCGGTGTAGTAACGGGGCTGGTCTACCTGACCGAGTTGCTGCTCGCTCCACCCGCCGGTGCGCTCAGCGACGGACTACAAGGGCGCAAGCGTTTTCTGACACATCTTTTCCCAGAGCGACATCGTCCGGCTAGCCTAGCCTGGATTATTCATGAGCCATCTGTTGAGGTTCATTCCATTCGCCGAAGGAGCGATGAACGACCCGAAAAAGTCACCAATAGAGCGCAGTGCGGCTCGGAACGCCCCAAATCAGGGTCCCCTTATTCATCAACGAAACTCGCTCCCGTGAATAATCCAGGCTAGCGCTGTCGCCCGGTACCTGAGATTCCCCGTAGGAGAGGCAGTGGGTCATTTATACTCGCAACGCCGCGTGATGAGGAGTCGAGGGGCACCCTACGCGAAATATCTCACAGCGGGCGCAGCGACGCGCCATCTCCGTCTACC
>JALYGY010000149.1 GCA_030776865.1 Actinomycetota bacterium
TGTGCGGGACCCACACCCAGGAAGAGACCCAGGCCAGCGCCTCGCCTCCGGGCAGTATGCTCGGCACCGATCCCGGCTCGGCCAGCAGCGTGACGATGGCGTACTCGGCGACGAAGAGGCGCATCCCTGCCAGCAAGCCTATAGCGCAGAAGATCCAGCCTATAGGGTTCCGGGCGGGGAAGTGGGGAGCGATCACGGCCCCCACCGCCGAGAAGCTCACCGCTATCACGGTGTTTACGAGCCAGTAGTCGTACACGGGAGCGCCCGCGTAGACGGGGGACCCCACCGGGGACTGGCTCACAACCAGGAGGAGGAGCCCGAGTGCCGTCAGCACTAAGGAGAGCCCGCACACCGACCAGGCGAGCCAGGTGGCGGCGCGGGGTCTCTTCTTAACGCCTCGCTCGGATCTGGCTCCCGACGATCTCCGTTTTGGTGGCCACTGATCCACCACCGCCGCGCCCCTTCCCATGACAGAAGCGGTCCAACCTCTCAAGGTTCTGCGTCGGTCCTATTCTACGCCACCGCATCTCCGAACGCCCGCAGATAGAGGTCGGGAGCTCGATCCTTGAAAGGTCGGCCTTGCATCTCTGGCATCTTAGGAGCTCTCGAGCACCCCAAGACTCTCCGGGCAGCTCGTTAGATGAGCTTCGAAAACGTCGTGAAGCGGCTGCGGCGGTCCCTTTGAGGCGCAGCGACACCCTTAGCCTTGAGAGTGGAGGCTTCCCGGGGTCTCACGACCCGGCGACAGGTTCCCTACCGGCTAGAGGTCTCTATCGCGTAGGCGTGGGCTGCTCGGCTGAGGAGCAACTTCCCGAGCAGACGAAGGGGTCCACTCGGCGATTCCTGCCCGACGCTGCTTCGTCACCGGGATCTGCCACCGAACGTTAGCGGGCTGCCGAGCCCGACTCACCGAAGCCCAGCCTGGCCTTGAGGAGGTGTTCGTGGACCGCCTGGATGGCGATGGCTCCCTCCCCCACCGCCGAGGCCACCCTCTTCACCGACGCGTACCTCACATCCCCAGCGGCAAAGACGCCGGGCATGCTGGTCTCCAAGTGCAGGGGAGGGCGCGCGAGGGGCCAGCTTCCGGGGGAACGTCCGTCTCGCAGGAGGTCTTGGCCGGTGACGACGAAGCCCCGCTTGTCGCGCTGGACCTCCTCGGGCAGCCACCCGGTGCGCGGCTCGGCGCCGATGAGGACGAACAGGGCGGACGCCGGGACGGTCTCGGTGAGCCCGGAGGCGGAGTCCTCGAGCACGAGGTGCTCCAGCCGCCCCTCCCCGCCACCATCCACGACGCGGGTCTGATAACGAACGTCGATATTCTGCGCCGCTTCTATCTCCTGTATCAGGTACTCGGACATGCTGCGCTCGAGCGAGCGACCGCGCACCAACATCGTGACGCGGGAGGCGTATCTCGAGAGGTGCATCGCCGCCTGTCCGGCGGAGTTCGCGCCGCCTACCACGTAGACCTCTTGCCCCTCCATAGCCTGGGCCTCGCTCGCCGCCGCTCCGTAGAACACCCCTCTTCCGACCAGGTCCTCCAGGCTCGGGACGCCCAGGCGACGGTAAGAGACACCAGTGGCCAGGATCGCCGCCCGGCCCGCTACCTCCGTCCCGTCGGAGAGCGCGACGACTACCTCATCCTCGTCGCGGCGCAGCCCGGTCGCCTGGCGCGAGATACGGAAGGAAGCACCGAACAGCCACGCCTGCTGGTAAGCCTGCCAGGCCAGCTCCGAGCCACTGATCCCGCGTGAGAAACCGAGGTAGTTGCGTATAAGGGAGCTGGTGCCCGCCTGACCGCCGAAGGTCTCCCTCTCTACGACCACTGTGCGAAGACCCTCGGAGGCTCCGTAGACCGCGGCAGCGAGCCCGGCGGGCCCCGCCCCGACGATGACGAGGTCGACGTTCCGCACATCCGGCATGGTGTTCACCCCAAACGGCGAGATGATCTCGAACGCGTCGGTGATCTCGGCGTTGGAGGGGTCGACGAGTACGAGGCGGTCGAACACGACCACCGCGGGAAGCTGCTCAGGGGTCTTGTCCCATCGGGCGAGGAGCTCGCGGCCCTCCTCCGAGTCCGCCGCATAGAATGCGCACGGTATCACGCTGCGGCTGAATATGTCCCTTAGCTCGTGGGACCGCGACGACCACGGGTCAGCTACTATGCGCACCGCCATGGACGCGGGGCGGTACTCCCTCGCCCACTCGTCCAGAAAATCCGCGATGGCCCTGTGGAACTCCTCATCCGGAGACCGCTCCGGCTTGGGTACATAGTAGTCGATCTGCCCGAGGGCCATCGCTTGAAGGATCGGCTCTCGGGTAGTTCTGTTCCCCCGCTCGAACAGGAGCGCTCGCTTCGCGCCGGGGTAGAGCTGGTGAGCGCGGGTCAGGAGCTCCGTCCCTGTCATGCCTGACATCCACCACTCGGCGAGCACGACGGCGACCTCCTCGCCGGCCGCCTTGAGATCCTGCAGCTTCTTTAAAGCCGCCTCCGCCGAGGCCTCACAAGCGACCCTGTAGTCGGCGCCGTAGCGCTTGTGGAGCTCGCGCGCGATCGTCTTGAGGTCCTCTGGATCGTCGTCGACGGCAAGCAGCACCGGCCTGGGTACCAACGTCTCTGCCACGCTCACCTCTCTCCTGCAAGACCGCTCGCTCTCATAGTAGGGGCGGTGGGACTCGAACCCACACTCCCTCTCAGGACCCGGATTTTAAGTCCGGTGCGTCTGCCGATTCCGCCACGCCCCCGCTTTTTCGGGAGTATATCAGTCAGGTTTGCAGATCTTCGGCGGTGCAGCAAGCGTCCAGGGGATAGGGATTCCGGAGGCGGCCCAGGGTCCATTCGGCGACCGGGTTGGGGATGGCACCGGCGAGGCGGAGGGCCGTAAAGGCGTGGAGGCACTTGACGTGTCCGCCCTCGCGGACCCCGCCAACCCGGGTCCCGTAGCGGGCGAGGTGGTGGGCGTGGATCTCTTCGACCGTCTCTTCGCCCACCTCTTCTTGGGCGGCGCGCACGCCCCCGGCGGACTCTACGCGCGCGATAGCCCTGACGAGGCTCGGGCAGGTGACCCAGAAGCTCGTCGGCATGTTCCGGGTGCGCTCGTTCTCTATGACGCTCGGAAGACCGAACGGGCACCGGGCAGCGACCCGGAAAGGTCTGGGGGTACGGTCGAGCTGTCGCAAGACAGCGTCGAGGTCTCTTGAGGCATCAGGCATCAACCAATTTGCCTGTAGCCTGAAACCTACTCTTCAACGATGTAGACCTTCTCGCCGGGCAGGATCATGCCGTAGCGCTCGCGGGCGGCGCGCTCGATACCCGCGGGGGTGTTGAGTTCTTTGATGAGCCGCTCTTGGGCTGTGTTGTGGACCTTGGATGCGTGCAGCCTCTCTTCGAGGGTCTGGACCTCGGCCCGGCCCTCGATGATCTCCTGCAGCGGCGACACGTAGGAGGCGAGGAGGAGCCCGACAAAGGCAGCGTAGAGCACGACCGTCAGCGGCCTCAGTCTCTGGGGTACGCTCAAGGTTGGTCCGCCCCCCCTTCCAACCTGTTTTCGCCCACGGTGTAAATCTGCAGCACGTTCGCCGACCCCGGCAAAGACCCGGCGACCCCACCAGTCATGATGAGCTGGTCGCCCCCCTCGACGTGCCCCGCCTTCTCGGCGGCATCGACGGCCTCTTGGAAGCGCTCGTCGAGCGAGCCGGCCTGCTCTCCGAGCACGGCGGTAACGCCCCACACGAGCGCAAGCCGCCGCACGGTCTCCTCGAGCGGGCTAACGGCCAGGATCTTGTTCGGAGGCCTGAAGCGGGCCACCCTTATGCAAGAGAGCCCGGACTGCGTCGAGGTCAGGATGGCTTGGGCATCGAGGCCCTCGGCGAGCTCGCAGGCGGCGTGGGTCAGGGCGTCGTAGTGGTCGCCTCGCCCCCAGGAAGCCGAGGCGGAGATGTCGCGACCGTAGTTTATGGCCCCCTCGGCGGCCCGGCAGATCCGCTCCATCTCCTGCACGCTCTGCAACCAGTAGCGACCCACCGCCGTCTCGCCGCTGAGCATCACCGCGTCGGTCCGATCGAAGATGGCGTTGGCAACGTCGGAGACCTCGGCGCGGGTCGGACGGGGATTGCGGATCATGGAGTCGAGCATCTGGGTGGCGACGATCACGGGTTTCCCGAGGCGCCTACACCGCGCGATCATGCGCTTCTGCTCTATCGGTACCCGCTCGGCGGAGAGCTCTACCGCCAGATCGCCCCTGGCGACCATGATCCCGTCGGAGGCCTGGATGATCTCCTCGATGTTATCTATGGCCTCGTGCTTCTCGACCTTGGAGACGACGGGCGCGCTGCCGCCAAACTCCTTTATGCGCTCCTTGACCTCTCGTACCTCATCCCCCGTGCGCACGAACGAGGTGGCCACCCAGTCCGGGTGCAGTTCCTCTATCCCGAAGCGCAAATCCTCGATGTCCTTGGGGGTGAGACCGTGTATCGACAGGTGGGAGTCCGGGAAGTTGAGGCCCTTGTGCGACGAGACCGGCCCACCCTCGAGGACCTCACAGACTATGTCCCTGTCCTCGATGCTCATAACCTTGAGCCCGATAAGACCATCGTCGATGAGGAGCCGGTCGCCGGGCTTTACGTCTTCGGCGAGCCGGTCGTACGTGGTGGAGAGACGACTCGCGTCGCCGACGAAGTCCCCCGCCGCGATAATGACCCTGTTTCCCTCAACGAGCTCCGTGCCGCCCTCGACCTCGCCCGTCCGGATCTTGGGTCCCTGGAGATCCTGCATGATCGCCACGTTGCGGCCCTGTTCCTTCGCGGCGCCCCGGACGGCCTGAGCGGTGCTCAGGTGCATCTGGTGGTCACCGTGGCTGAAGTTGAACCTCGTTACGTCTACCCCGGCGCGCACCAGCGCCCCGATGGTCTCCTCCGAAGACGTGGCGGGCCCCAGAGTGGCGACTATCTTTGTCCGGCGCATCGCTCAGACCCCCCTCTCCGGCCTCACCCTCGGGTTGAACGCCGCCCGACCAGGGTAGAAGACCGAATCACCCAGCCCCTCCCCTACCCTGAGGAGCTGGTTGTACTTGGCGACGCGATCGGTCCGAGCGGGCGCCCCGGTCTTTATCTGGCCGGCGTTCGTCGCCACAGCGAGGTCGGAGATCGTCGCGTCCTCGGTCTCCCCGCTGCGATGGCTCACCATGGTGGTGTAGCCGGACTTGTGCGCGAGATACATCGTCTCGAAGGTCTCGGTAAGCGTGCCGATCTGATTGACCTTTATCAGGATGGAGTTGGCGATCCCCTCGTCTATGCCGCGAGCCAAGATCTTGGGGTTCGTGACGAACAGGTCGTCGCCGACGAGCTGGATCCGCCCCCCCAACCTCTCGGTGATCATGGCCCACCCTTCCCAGTCGTCCTCGGCGAGCCCGTCCTCGATGCTGATGATGGGGTACCGGTCGCAGAGCCGCACGTAGTATTCGGTCATCTCCTCGCTACCGAGGTTCCTTCCCTCCCCGGCAAGGTTGTACGAGCCCTCCTCGTAGAACTCCGAGGCCGCAGGGTCGAGGGCAAAGGCTACCTGGTCGCCCATAGAGTATCCGCTACCCTCGATGGCCTCGGAGATGAGCGCGAGCGCCGCCTCGTTGTCCTTCAGGTCGGGCGCAAAGCCGCCCTCGTCCCCGATACCTCCCGAGAGGCCCCGCTTGGCCACGATCTTCTTGAGGATCTGGTAGATCTCCGCGACGGAGCGCAGCGCCTCGGGGTAGCTGTCGAACCCGACGGGCACGATCATGAACTCCTGGAAGTCCACGTTGTTCGCCGCGTGCGCGCCACCGTTGAGTACGTTCGCGCAAGGGACCGGCAAGGTGTGGGAGGCGGCGCCGCCGAGGTAGCGGTAGAGCGGTAGCGCCGCCGCCTCCGCCGCCGCCTTCGCCGCCGCTAGAGAGACCCCGAGGATCGCGTTCGCCCCCAGGCGGCCTTTGTTCTCCGTGCCGTCGGCCTCGATCATAGCGAGGTCCAGGGCCCGCTGGTCGGTCACATCCATCCCGATGACCACCTGGGCAAGCTCCGTGTCAACGTTTCTGGCGGCGTTCAGTACACCCTTGCCACCGTAGCGTCCCGTGTCCCCGTCCCGGAGCTCTACAGCCTCGTTCTGGCCCGTGGAGGCGCCGGAAGGAACCGAAGCCCGGCCAACAAAGCCGCTCGCCGTGGCGATCTCGACCTCGACCGTTGGGTTCCCCCTGGAATCCAGGATCTCACGCCCGTGGACCGCGACGATCTCCGTCATCAGCAGTGATCCTCCCTTGCCGCTCTCGCAAGACGCTTTGATTGCACCCTGTAACTCTACGCCCTTACCCGTCGCAGCGCCACCGTAATCCGCCGGAAGGAGGAAGTCCCTATTCGGGGGGCTTGTAGCCCGGCAGGTACTTCACGTCTCGCTGCTCCACTTGTTTCTGCACCCAAGCGGTGAACTCCTCGGCCTGCTGGTCGGTGGAGAGTTGCTCCCTTATCTGGGTCTCGACCTCGCTCAAGGGCTGGGTGCTCTTCCGCCTTACATCCGTGACCTCGATGAGGTGGTACCCGAACTCGGTCTCGACCGGGCCGGCGATCTCGCCCTTTTCGGCGTTGAAGATTGCCTTCTCGAAGGCGGGGACGGTCTCGCCCTTGCCCAGGCAGCCGAGGTCACCGCCGTTCTCGGCGCTCCCCGGGTCCTGAGAGAACTCTTTGGCGAGCTTGGCGAAGTCCGCCCCGTTCTGGAGCTGGCCCTTGACCTCCTCGGCCTTCTCCTTTTGGTCTTTGTTGAAGAGGATGTGCCGGGCGCAGCGCTGCTCGGGGGTCGTGAACTGGAGCTCCTTGTTCTCCTCATAGAACCGCTCGACCTCCTCTTGGGAGGCTTCGGCGTCGCCTGCAACCCTCTCCTGCACCTTCTGGACTGGGAGCTGCTCCCGCAGCTGCTCGCGGAGCTCTTTTTCGGTGAGGTCGGCCTGCTCAAGGGCCTGCTGGAAGGCTTCCTCGCGGCCCACGCTCATCCCCTGCGACCGGGCCTGCTCGACGATCTGGTCCTTTATGGTCTCGATCTCCTGGTCCACCCGGTTCTCGGAGACCGTTATCCCGTTCTCTTCGGCGTAGGCGCTGGCTATCTCGAACTCGACGAGCGTCGGCATGATCTGCTGTACCGCCGCCTCGAACTGCGGGTCGTCCGGGGACAACTCGCCCAGGCCGCTCTGCTGGGCGAACTCCTGTATCTCGCCCAGCGTGACCTCCCCTCCCTCGAAGACCGCGACCTTCTTCGACTCCGGCTCCACGTTGGCCACCGGCTCCGCCGGCTCGCAGGAGAGGGCCACGAGAGCCGCGGCGAGGAGAATCGAGACGAACCATGCCCTGTTCACGAAAAGCTTGCCCAAGACGACAGAGAACCTCGCTGTCTAGACGCCAGAGATCGTCCGCGATTATAGCATTTAGGCGTCAGGCATCAGGTACCAGGTTTTGGTTTTCTCCGCTCGGCCACCGCTTGACTCCGTTGTCTAGCTCTAAGTCCCGGAGAAACATCCCTTGGCACGTTCGGGACGGCGTCCCGCACCTATCCGCTCTGCTGACGCCCCATGCCTGAAACCTGATGCCCTCTCAAAACCCGAAGTGCCGCTTGCGCGAGCGCGAGCGCCTCGAGCGAGGAGCCGCGGACCGTCACCCGGCCCTCCCTTCCGGCGACCACGCCGCCGGTCTCCTTTCGCATGAGATCCTGGGCAGCGAGACCGGCGGTAACGCCAACGATGGCTAGAGCTCCCGAGCGGTAGGTGACGGAGCTCGCACCCACCTCGCGAGCCAGGATCTTCACGCGCGAGAGCCCTAGCAGGTTGCGGGCAGGCTCCGGGAGCTCCCCGAAGCGGTCGGCGAGCTCCTCGGCCAGGTCGTCCACCTCCACGAGCGACCTCGTGCCCGACGCCCTGCGGTAGAGGTCCACGCGCTCGATCTCGTCCATCACGTATCCCGGCGGCAGATAAGCGTCGAGCTGCAGCTCCACGATAACGGGCCGCTCGTCCCTTCTCTCTAGAACCCCGCCCTTCGCGAGGGCGACGGCTTCTCGAAGAAGCCGGAGATACATCTCGAAGCCGACGGCAGCTATTTGGCCGGATTGCTCCGCGCCGAGCAGGTTGCCCGCGCCCCGAATCTCCAGATCTCGCATGGCGATAGCGAACCCGCTACCGAGTTCGGTGAAGTCCATGAGGGCTTCGAGCCGCTTCTGCGATTCCACCGTGGCCCCCAATGGGGCGAAGAGGTACGCGTAGGCCTGCTCGGTGGAGCGCCCGATCCTGCCGCGCAGCTGGTAGAGCTGCGCGAGCCCCATCGTGTCGGCCCGGTCCACGATCAGGGTGTTCGCCGTCCCCACGTCCAGCCCACTCTCGACGATGGTCGTGGTCACCAGAACGTCGGCCTCGCCGTCGAGGAAGCGGCACATCACGTCCTCCAGAGCCCTCTCCGGCATCTGCCCGTGCGCCACCACCAGGCGCGCCCCCGGCACGAGGGACCGTAACCGGGCGGCGACCTCATCTATCGTCTCGACCCTGTTGTGGACGAAGAAGACCTGGCCGTCGCGGGCGACCTCGCGGTCGATGGCTCGCCTGAGGAGGTCCTCGTCGTAGGGACCGACGTGCGTGAGGATGCTCCGGCGTCCGGCGGGAGGCGTCTCTATGAGGCTTATATCCCTTAGAGAAGCGAGGCCCATCTGCATGGTGCGTGGGATCGGGGTCGCCGTCAGCGTGAGGACGTCCACGCTCGTCTTGAGCTCCTTGATGCGCTCCTTGTGCCTGACGCCGAAGCGCTGCTCCTCATCCACCACGACGAGGCCGAGGTCTCGGGGGCGAACCTCCGAGCCCAGCAGCGCGTGCGTCCCGATGAGCACATCAACCTCCCCGGCCGCGAAGTCGCCCAGGATCACCCTGCGCTCCGCCGGCGTCGTGAAGCGCGAGAGGCCCTCGACCCGGACGGCGAAGGAGCCCAGCCTCTCCCTGAAGGTCCGCTCGTGCTGCTGCACGAGGATGGTGGTCGGCGCGAGCATCATGGTCTGCTTGCCGCTCAGGGCCGCCTTGAAGGCCGCCCGC
>JALYGY010000150.1 GCA_030776865.1 Actinomycetota bacterium
AGGTACTCCACCTTCTGTTCCTCCTTTGGGCCTTCTCTTCTTCCCCTGTGAAGGGTCTTACCCACTTGTACCGTGCGACACACGGCGTAGCGATCAGAGGGTTACCGTTCGTGAAACTATCGAGCCCCTCGAGGTGGGACGATGCCCGATCTCTGGGAGCGTACGCCCTGAAACCGCCAGGGCAGTGACGATCCTTACGTCGGAACCCCGTACCGGGGGCGCGGCAGAGATGTTTCGATCCTTGTTGTGGACGAACCGAAACAGGTCGACCGAAACCCGAATCCTGTCTCCTGCTGGCATTCCACCTGCGGATCTGCGTATTTTTTTGAGGTGGAGCCTACGGAGGTTCGAACCCCGACGAGTGCTGGAATCGGGCGCCCCTTCCAATTCAGGGTCAAAACGTATCCGCAAGAACATCCCAACATCTAAGCTGTTCGATCGCTCAGGATCTTCTTAGATCCGGCCGTCATCATCTATCCTGTAAAGAGGGCTTGGACGAGAGAGGCGTTGGGAATGCGGCGTAGAAATACACATAAGAGGGCGGCATGACCCTGATCGAGCTCCGCTCCGTCGAGAAATTCTACGGGGGACGGCCCGTGCTGCGCGACCTGGGGATGAAGGTGGGACCGGGCGCGAGGATCGGCCTCATAGGCGGCAACGGCGCGGGCAAGTCCACTCTCTTGCGCATCCTCGCTGGTTCGGAGGAGGTAGATGGGGGAGAGGTGAACTGGCGCCGGGGGCTGCGCACGGCCTACCTTCCCCAGCACGTCGCTGGCGACGACCGTACACCACCCGAGGTGGTCCGCGCGGCGCGTCCGGAGATCGCGGAACTCAAGGGGGAACTCGACGCTTGCGAGACGCAACTCGGCGCCCCCGAGGTGTCCTCCGACCTGCGCAGGATGCAGCGGGTGCTGGAGCGCCACGGGCGGCTCCTGCGACGCTTCACAGAACTGGGAGGACCCGGCTTCGAGGGCGAGGTGCGTGGTCGCCTCCAGGTCCTCGGCCTCGGCGAAACCGACATGGAGCGACCGATGGGCGCCTTGAGTGGCGGGCAACGCAAGCTCGTAGCTCTGAGCGCCTGCCTGATCCAAACCCCCGATGTCCTCCTGCTGGACGAGCCCGAAACCCACCTCGACGCGGATCGCCGGGAGTGTCTGGAGGCCCTGATCCAAGCCTTCGGCGGGGCCGTGGTGGCCGTATCCCACGACCGCTACCTGCTGGACGAGACGGTGGAGGAGATCGCCGAGCTGGAGGGCGGCGAGATAAAGTCCTGGCCTGGCAACTACTCGGCCTACGCGCTGGCGCGAGAGCTGGCGCTCAAGCGTCAGCAGCAGCTCTACGTCGCCCAGCAGAAGGAGATAGCGCGCCTGGAGGAGGCGATCCGGCGCTTCAATCAGTGGGCACACATCACGGAAAACGAGCGTCACGCCCGCCAGGCCCGAAACAAGCGGCGCCAAATCGAGCGTATGGAGAAGGTCGAGCGCCCGGTCCTCGAGCGTCGGAAGATCGGGCTTGCGTTCCGCGGCAGTGTCCGGGGCGGCCAGAAGGTCGTTGAGTTGCGCGAGGCGAGCGCGGCCTTCGGGGAGGACCCGGTCCTGATCGCCGTGAACCTGACAGTAGCGCGCGGCGAGCGTGTCGGGGTGGTAGGGAGGAACGGAGCGGGGAAGAGCGTCCTCGCGAAGGTTCTCGCCGGCGTGCTGCCGCCGACCGAGGGGGAGCGTTGGATCGGTCCCTCCATAAAGGTCGGCTACCTGGCCCAGGACGACGAGCCGCCGCGCGACGCGACGCCGCTGGCTCTGGTCCGAGACACGAAGCCCCTCTATGAAGACCAGGCGGTCAGGCTGCTCGGACGCTTCCTGTTCCGCTACGAGCAGGTCCGGGAGCCCGTGGAGGCTTTGAGCGGCGGGGAGCGCACCCGCCTCAGGCTTCTCCTGCTTATGCTGGGAGAGCCCAACTGCCTCATCCTCGACGAGCCGACCAATCACCTGGATATAGGTTCTCTCGAGGTCCTGGAGGCAGAACTGGAACGTTTCGACGGCACGGTCGTCTTCGTCTCCCACGACCGCTACTTCCTCGACCGTATAGCGGACAAGATCGTCGAGGTACGCGACGGCGAGTTGCATCGTTACGAGGGCGGCTACAGCGCCTGGAGGGAGAGAAGGACCTCAGCGAATGGTGCATCCTAACCTGGAGGTGTGTCCGCCAGAGTATCATCGTCCCGGCTCTTTCTCTTCCCCTTATTCACCACGTGCCTGGAAGGGGTGCACTCGGAAGTTGCGCTGGTCTTTATCTCTTGCAATACTATGCGCGCATTACTTAACAAGGGCCGGGGATCTTACACCCCTTCTTGCCTCCGCCCACTACACAGAAGGCTAGGGGAGGATATGGGCAGAAGGTTGATAGTATTGTTGGTAGGGACGGCCGTCGCTGTGGTGATGGTAGCCGTGGCAGGCGTAGCCTGGGCGAAGGGGGACGAGCGGAGCATCTCCACCGCGAAGCCTGCGGGTGCGCCACAGAAGGAGGAAGCCGACGCCGCTCTCGACCGCGCGCTAAAGAGACTGGTCGCCATGCGTGGCGGACCACCCGGGGTCATCGCCGTGGTCCAGCGCGACTCACACCGGGAGGTACACAGCTTCGGGGTCGCCAATGTGCGCACCGACCGACCCATGAAGATCAACGACCGCATGCGCATTGCAAGCGCCGCCAAGGCCTTCAGCGGGGCCGTAGCTCTCTCTTTGGTGAGCAAGGGCAAACTATCTTTAGACGACACCATAGGCGAGCACTTGCCGGAGTTGCCGGAGGCCTGGCACGAGATCACCCTCCGCCAACTGCTCCACCACACCAGCGGACTTCCGGACTTCTCGCTGTCACCAGCCTTCCGGGACGCGCTCTTGGAGAGCCTCATGCAAGCCCCACCACCCGAGGAGCTTCTCTCCTTCGTCGAAGACGAGCGGCTGAACTTCGAGCCCGGTACCCGGTACCGTTACTCCAACACCGACAATATCGTCGTCGCCCTGATGGTCGAGGCGGCCACGGGCAAGCCGTA
>JALYGY010000151.1 GCA_030776865.1 Actinomycetota bacterium
GCCTACCGCAGAGGTTGAGGGCCTCGTGGTTCATGGTGTCCACTACCCTGGAGATCAAAGCACGATCCTCCTCCACCCCGACGATGGGCACGCGGGCGCCGGCCTCGGCCAGAGCGTCCCCGACGGCGGCGAACTTCTCGGGCGGCCACCGGCGCCGTTCATCGCCCGCCCCCGGGTGGAGCGCGACGAGAGGACCCTCGTCCTCCGGCACCACGTCGCCGGCCTCGGCCAGGTCTTCGTCCGTCGTGGTCAGGCGCGGTTCCAGGTCCGCCGTCCGCGCTCCGACAAGGGCCGCGGTCTCCAAATTACGCATGATCTCCGACTGGTAGTAGACGTAGGGCATGGAACGATCGAGGGGGGTGGCGTCCGGGGCCTTCGGTCCCGCCGTGACCCGCGCGCCTAAACGACGAACGAACTGGTTGGAGTAGCCCCCGCCGCCGTGCATTTGGAGCGCCAGGTCGAACCGCTCCCTTCGCATGCGCACGAAGAAGCGTTCTAGCTCCTCCTCGTCTTCTTCGACGCCCGTGTCGGGACCGTTGACGCCTGTGGAGGGGGGGACGGAGATCGCGCGAGCCACGGCCCCGGGATGCTTGTCGAAGAGCTCCGTTTGGAGGGGACCCCCGAGTAGCGTGATCTCCGCCCCCGGGTAGGCCTCTCGGAGCGCCGCAAGCGCCGGCAGCGTAAAGATAGAGTCCCCGAGCCCGCCGGCCCTAAGGACGGCGATCTTGCGGACGTTCCTTACACGTTCAAGACCGGGGGGCATTCGAGTGGTGGACTACCTTAGTCTGCGTGACCTCGTCGAGGAGCTCAGGACCGTAACCGAAGCCGAGGCCGCTCGCTTTTCTCGGTTCGGCGGCCCCGCCGGGGGCGCCGCCGAAGACCGCGTTGATCTTGACCGTCCCGACCGAGAGCTCTCGCCAGGCTTTAGCCGCGTGCTCCTGGTCCGGCGTGAGAACCACCGCCGCGAGCCCGTAAGCCGTCTCGTTGGCCTTATTCAGGGCCTCGTCGAACGAAGAGACGACCTCGACGGCGGCGACTGGACCGAAGGTCTCCTCGTCCACCACGGCCATCCCCGATCGGACGCCCGAAAGGACGGTCGGCGGGTAGAAGAAGCCGGGCCCTTCGGGCACCTCCCCGCCGCACAAGAGCTCCGCGCCAGCCTCGACCGCCTCCCTGACGTGGCGGTGAACCAGGTCGCGCTGGCCCTCGCCTATGAGGGGACCCATCTCGGTCGCGCGTTCGGTGCCGTCACCGACGCGCAGGCTCTTGGCCCGTTCCGTTAGCTCCCGTAAGAACTCTTCGGCTACCGCTTCGTGGACGTAGATGCGCTCGACGGAAGTGCAGATCTGGCCGGTGTTCGCGAATGAACCTGTGGCTGCCTCGCCCACGGCCCAGGCCGGGTCTACCCCTTCGTCCACGATCATGGGGTCCTTGCCGCCGAGCTCGACGACGGCTTTCTTGAGCTGGTGCCCCGCTACCTCCAGGATCTCTCGCCCCGTAGGAACCGAGCCCGTGAAGAGCACCAGATCCACGTCCTCGTGCGCCACCAGCGGACGCCCGGCTCGGTCGTCGCCCAACAGGAGGTTCAGTACGCCGTCGGGTAGCTCGAACATCTCGACAAGCCGCACCGCCGAGAGGGGCGTCTTCTCGGAGGGCTTGTAGACGATCGTGTTGCCGGTGACGAGCGCCGGCCCTAAGTACCCGCAGGCGATGGCGATGGGATCATTCCACGGCACGACGACCGCCGCGATACCGTAGGGCTCGTGCACCATCGCGTCGAAGGCAAGGTAGCCGCCCTGGAGGCTCTTGCCCCGGTGCAGGGGCCCGAGCTCGGCGTACTGCTCGAGCGTCCCTATGCCGGCCTCGACCCCGCCCAAGGAGTCGTCTAAGGGCTTGCCGTTCTCCAGGGTAACGAGCTCGGCGAGCTCGCCCGCGTGTTCCCGCAACCTTCGGGCGGCGGCCTTTACGAACTGCGCCCTCTCGGCGGCGGGGAGGCACGACCAGTTGGACTTCGCCTCGTGGGCGGCCCTCACCGCTGCCGAAGCGTCGGCGCGGGTGCCGGCGGGGATCCGGCCGACGGTCTCTCCGGTGGCGGGGTTCAAAACCCCTATCCCTTCCTCGCTCGTCGAGGGCACCCCCGCGTTGCCTATGAGGTGCGGAATCGTCTCTTTAGTTTCCAACGCTACCGTTCCTCTCGAATCTCGTTTATACCTGCGTGGGGAGCCTTCACGCTCCGCCACAAAGCCGATCGCTGATATCTGACCGCTAAGGAAACGAAGTCTCCGTCATCGGCGTGACGACGAGCTCGTGGATCACGGAGTCCAAAGGTTGGGAGATCATGAACAAGATGCTCCTCGCGACCGTCTCGGGGGGCTGGAGGTTCTCGGGCGGCGGGGGAGGGTCCAGGGCCTTGAAGAAGTTGGTCCGCATCCCGCCTGGCACGATGACCATCGCCCTGACGCCTTTGCTGCGCCCCTCAGCATGCAGGACCTGCGTGAGGCCCAAGAGGCCGTGCTTGGAGGAGGCGTAGGCGGCGGCGTTCTCCCACCCCTTCTTCGCGGCGGTCGAGGCGACGTTCAGGATCTGGCCACCACCTCGACCCATCATGTGCGGCATGACCGCCCTGGCCAGGAGCCACGGCGCCCTGAGGTTCACGTTCACCACGTTGTCCCACTCTTCGAGCGTCAGCTCCGATGCCGGGCGGATGAAGTCCAACCCCGCTGCGTTCACGAGGACGTCTATCTTGCCCTCCGTGCCGAGCACGTCCTCCACCCCCCCCTCGATGGAGCCGGGGTCGTTGAGGTCCATGTACAGCGGTCGCCCCCCGTGCTTTGCGGCGACCTCGCCGGCCGCCTCCTTGTCGATGTCGGCGAGGACCACCCGTGCTCCGTGCTCAAGGAGTAGGCGGACCGTCGCTGCCCCGAGACCGCTCCCCGCCCCGGTGACGAGGGCCACCTGGCCTGAAAAGTCGAACGTCGTGATGTTCTCTGGCATATAGGTGCTCTGCTCCTCCTATAGGAGTATCGTCAGGCCCTCCCCGTGGCGCGCGGCGCCGCGGTCTCCCGCACGACCTTCGAGAAGGCGGCGGCGGCGAGCGTGGCGACGCGCTCCCAGGTGTAGTGCTCCTCGACCCTGCGCCGGGCGGCGCGACCCATGCGGTCCCTGAGCTCCCCGTCGGAGAGCAGGCGCAGGAGGCGATCGGCGAGTACCTCTGCCCTTTTGGGCGGTACGAGGAAGCCGGACGCCCCGTCGGCCACGCTTGTCTTTATGCCACCTACCTCCGAGCCCACGACAGGTGTAGCGCAGGCCATCGCCTCCAAAGGGGTCATCCCGAACGGCTCGTAGTGCGGCACCGAGACCGCCGCGTCGGCGGCACCGTAGTAGCGGTAAAGCTCTCCCTGCGGCCGGCTCCCAGCGAAGATCACCCCCTCTCGAACCTTGAGCCCTTCGGCGAGAGCCGAGAGCCGGGCGATCTCGGGCGAGCCTCCGGGCTCGCCGCCCACTATCACGAGCCGCGCGTCGAGGCCGCGGGGCAGGAGGGCGAAGGCCTCGATGAGGGTGGCCACGCCCTTGCGCGGGACGAGCCGGCCGACGTAGACGACCGTCGGCCTGTCGGGGAGGCCTAAAGCTCTACGGGCCTCCTTTTTGTCCACGGGACGGAACGTCCCTACGTCCACGCCGCACGGCACGAGCGAGAGCCGTGCGGGATCGGTGCCGTAGAGCTCCGTAAGCTCCTCGACCTCCGCCGGGCAGGTCGCGAGGATTCTGTCCGCCTCCTCCACGATCCTGAACTCCGCCGCCGGTCGCCCGGGGGGAGAGGTGTCGGCACCGCCCTGCTCGCGACGCTTTATCGCCCCCAAGGCGTGGAAGGTCTGGGCGAACGGCAGCCCGAGGTCCCTCTTCGCCTCGCAGGCCACCCACCCGCTCATCCAGAAGTTGGCGTGCACGAGGTCGTAAGCGGTCGGTTCTTCCCTCGCGAACCGGTAGAAGGCGTCCCTGAAAGGGGCCATGTACGGGAACAGGTCGTCCTTCGGTATCCTCTTCGCAGGGCCGGTGGGGAGGTTTATCACCCGCACCCCCTCGGCGAACGGAACGACCTCGGGGAGGAGCGGGTTGTCCCGGCGGGTGAAGACGTCCACCTCGTGCCCCATCGTCCCGAGGTGCCGGGCCAGCTCGGCGATGTAGACGTTCTGGCCGCCGGAGTCCTCGCCGCCCAGAGCGGCCAAAGGGCTCGCGTGTTCGCTGATCATCGCAAGGCGCACGGCGTCACCTCCCTCAAAGCCAAAGCCTCCTCGAATGCGGCCTCCCAGTCGGCAACGAACCGCTGCAGGCCGAACCTCTCGCGAACCGTACGTCGACCCGCCTCCCCTACCCGGCGCGCCTCCTCCGGGTTCGCTAGGAGTTGGCGCATACTCTCGATGAGGTTCTCTACGTTCGTGTCGATGTACCCGTTCTCGCCGTCCTTTATCACGGTGACGAGCTCGGTCGTTGCGAGAGCGACTACTGGCAAGCCTATCTCCATCGCCTCTAGGACCGACAGAGGAAGGCTGGTGTACCGGATCGGGTTGAAGTAGAACCGGTACGCCTTCATCCTCTCGTGCACCTCGGCCTGCGGCAGGTCCCCGAACCCACCGACCTCCTTGCTGTTGAAGCCGAAGAGGTCGAGCGGTACCTCCTCGCGGGTACGCTCGAAGATATCCCCGCCGACCACCCTTTTCCTGCGCGGCAGGTCGTTCACCAGAGAGACGCCCTTCTCAAGTTCGCCGGTGTAAGCGTCCTCCGGCGTCGTGGGCCTCACGGCATGGTCCACCACGCGCGTCGGGGTCTTCCGGCAGTCCCAGAAGAGGTCGTTGAAGTGGGTGACGTGCACGAGCAAAATCCCGGGGTCGTTCACCGGATGGACCATCTCGTTTACCCGGGCCTGCGGGGTGTTGTGCTCCAGGTAGATCGCCGGTAGCGCCCTTTGTTCGGGGGTGAGTATCTCCAAGGCGTCCTCGAAGAAGTTCTTGGGCGTCTGGTAGATGACGAGGTCCAGGTCCAGGTCGCGCACTTCCTCGGCCGGGATGTCTACGGTGTCCGGCGACCACAGGTAGGTCGGCCCGCGACCGCCGTAACCCTCGGACTTATCGGACTTCTTCGGCAAATAAAAGCGGTGCGGCGCCTGCACGAGGGTGTTCAGGTAGGAGCCGTGGATCTGCCAGACGAGTACGTTCAGCTTCCTCACGCTCCCAACAGCTCCCTCTCCGCGGCCAGGGCCTCGACGCTGCGTAGAACGTCTTCCACCGAAACCTCGGAGATCGGATCGCCGCGGAGGACGGCGTGTCGGCCACGGTCCAGCGGTCCCCAGCGCTCGATCTCGGTCGAGGAGCCGAAGATGGTAGCGCTCGGCGTCTTTAGAGCGTAGGCGAGGTGGGCGGGACCGGTGTCGTTCGAGACCACGACGCTCGCCCTCGAAACGAGCGCGATGAGCGTGGAGAGATCCGTCTTTCCGCCGAGGTCTAGAGAACCAGGGACGGCTACCCGCCACGTGAGCTTCTTCTCCTTCACGTTTCCCGTGATCGCGGCGGTGTAGCCGCGCCGGGTCAGGGCCCCCGCCACCCGCCCGAAGCCTTCCGTGGGCCAACGCTTCTCGGTGACGGAGGCGCCGGGATGCACGAGGGCCAGCGGCTTCCTCGGAGCGGCGGGGAGCAACGCCCGGGCGCGCCGGTCGTCCTCGTCTCGCACGCGCAGCTCCGGCTCGGCGTCGTCCAGTGCGTTCCCGATCACTCCCCCGACCTTCTCCGCGAGCAGGAGGAGCTTGCGCGACTCGTGCGTCTCGGCGTCCCAAGGGACCTCGACGTCGAAGTTCGGGACCTCGTTTCCCTCTGCGACGAAGCTGGCCGTGCGTCGGGCACCGAACCGGCCGACGAGCCGGGTCGAGGTCGGCCCTTTGCCGTGCATGTTTACAGCGAGGTCGAACCGTTCGGCGCGTACTCGCGCGAGGAACTCCTCGAGGTTCCTTTCATCTGACCCTCCATCTAGGCCGAGGGCGCCTGGGTAGGGGAGGACGCGGTCCACGTAGGGCAGGAGGTGGGGAGCGAGGGCGGTCGCCCAGGGCAGGGAGACTAGCGTGATCTCCGCCCCCGGATACCCCCGGCGGAGCGCCCTCAGAGCGCCCGTCGCGGCGACCAGATCGCCGAGATAAAGGCCGCGAAACATCGCCAGCTTCCTCACCACACGACCTCCGCCGGCACCGGCGCCTCGCGCAGCAGGTCCAGAGCCGCCCCGGCGACGGTTTCGGGCGCGATACCGGTGAGGCATTCGTGGCCGATGGGGCAGACGCGCTTATAGCAAGGGGCGCACGGGACCGGGTGGGTGAGGAGTTGGTGGGGGGTGCGCCACGGTCCCCATTGCTCCGTCGGGTTCGTCCCGGCGAAGACCGTGACGACCGGTCGCTTTAGGGCCGAGGCCACATGGCTAGTCCCCGTGTTGTTCGTCACCACGACCGCCGCTCGTCCGACGAGCGCCGCAAATGGGCCGAAGCTCGTCTCGCCGCCCAAAGGTATTCCGGTGGGGCCGGCGACCAGCCGCGTCAGGTCCTTCTCGTCTTGCCCCCCGGTGACGAGCACGGGCAGCCCGCTCTCTGCGCTGAGTTCCTCGACGACGGTCGCGTAGCGCTCCGGGGGGTAGACCCGCGAGGAGGCGCTTGCCCCCGGGTGCACGAGGAAGAAGTGCTCGACGCCGTGCCGCTCCAGGAGCTTCTCTGCTCCCTCCTCGTCCTCTTCGCGCGGGACGAGCACCATCTCCGGCTCGACCGGCGGGAAGCCCAAAGACTCCGTCAGCTCCAGGCCACGCAGGACCTCGTGCTTGGGCGGCACGGTCTCCGTGTAGCGGTGGCGGTGGGTTAAGAGGGAGCCGGGTCCCTCCCAGGAACCGGCAGCACGCAGGGGGATACCGGCCAGGTAGCAGAGGTAGGCCGCTGGCAACGCCGACTGCTTGTAGGAGGTAAAGATGATCGCGGCGTCGAAGTCGCGTTCCTTTAGCATCTCGACGGCGGCGAACTCCCGCGCCGGATCCTGCGGCAGCCGGAAGTAGACGTCCTCGTTGGGCGCGTGGTAGAGGATGATCTCGTCTATGTCCGGGTCCAGCCCGCCGACCTCGCAACCCGCCGGACCGGCCAAAAGGGCCAGGTGTGCCCCCGGGAGGGCCTGCCGGATGGCCTGGAAGGCCGGGGTCGTGAGTAGCACGTCGCCCAGGTTGTCCAGCCGAACGAGGAGGACGCGCCGGAGACCGTCGGGGTTCGAGCCCCCGAACACCGTGCGGGCGCTCCCGCTCACGACCGGACCCCGGTGGCCGAGCTGGCAACTTCTTCGGTATCTGCTCTGGCAGCTTCGCCGACGGACTTTATGTGCTCGATCGTGGCAGAGGACGAGCGTCCGGGGAGGAGTGGCAGGACGACGACCTCGCCGCCGAGCTCCTCGACCACGGATGCTTCGATGAGCCGCTTCCCCGCGTGGTCCCCGCCCTTGACGTGCAGGTCCGGCTTGACACGCCGGATCAAGGCCTCCGGCGTATCCTCGTCGAAGACGACGACGTGGTCTACGCACGGGAGCGCCCCTAAGAGCTCGACCCGGTCCTCCTCGGACGTCACCGGCCGTCCCGGCCCCTTCACCCTTCGTGCGGAGGCGTCGGAGTTCACCCCGACGACGAGCACATCCCCGAGCTTCCTGGCCTCCCGCAGCAGAAAGAGGTGCCCTCGGTGCAAAAGGTCAAAGCACCCGTTCGTGAAGATCACCTTCCCTCCCGAGCGCCGTACCCGATCCAGGCTCTCCTCCAGGTCCTCCGGTGCCGCTTCTCCGAGGGCTTCCTCTTCCGCCGGGAGCCGCTGCAGCAGCTCCCTCGCGCCTACCGGCACCGTACCGGGCCGGGACACGGCGAGCGTCGCGGCTTCGATCCCGAGCCGGGTGGCCACGCGCGGCTCGGCGCCGCTCGAGGCTAGCGCAAAGGTCGCGAGGAACGTGTCGCCCGCGCCGTTGACGTCCGGGTTCGCCACCTTGTGTCCCTCGAGGTGCGCCACGCCGGCGTCGTCCGCGACTATCGCCCCTTCCTCGGCGAGGGTCACGACCAGAGCATGGGCCCCAACCTCGCGCCGCAACTCCTCCGCGACCGCCCCGGCGTCGAGCCGGCCCGGATCCGACTCGACCGGGAGGTCGAGAGCTTTCTGGGCCTCCAGGTGATTCGGGGTGGCGGCGGCGAGGCCGCGCCACCGGAGGCGGAAGGGCTCCTTGGAGTCCAAAACGACACACTCGTGTCCCGTGGCGCTGAGGGCGGCCGCTACCCTCCCTGTCACGGTGCCGCTAGAGTAGTCGGAGACTACGACGACGTCTGCGTCTTCCGCCAGGGCCGTCACCTTCTCTGCGAACCCTTTCTGCGTGGCATCTTCGGGTGCTGTGGTGTTGCCCGAGTCCACGCGGGCTAAAGTGGCGCCGTCGGCGACGAGGCGCTTCTTTACGACCGTCGCACGCCCAGGTACCTTAAAGACGTCTTCTGTTCGGATCCCGATCTCCTCAAGCTTCTTAAGGAGCTCCGCTCCGGGCTCGTCGTCGCCGATCACGGAGAGCAAAGTCACCTCGGCGCCCAGAGCAGCGAGGTTTGCGGCGACGTTGGCTGCGCCCCCGGGGGAGGACTCCGTGAGGATGTCTCTGACGACCGGGGCGGGGGTGTCTGGGGCGAGGCGGGCGGCCCGGCCCCTCTCGAAAACGTCGAGCATCACGTCGCCTACTACGAGGCACCGGCGCCCCCGAAAGCCGCGCACGAGCGCGGCGAGTCCTCCTTCGGTCGCGCACCTCACGAGCGGAGGCCCGTTGCGTCTTCGGCGTCTGGGGATGCTCCGGACGCCTCGAGGATGTGGCGGACCGCTCCGGCGAAGTCTTCCGCTCGGAAATCGGGGGGCGGCTGGGCTGGTTCGGGGCCGACGAGGACGGTGCGGGCGCCGGCCCGGCGACCCGCCTCGACATCCGCCTCGATGTCGCCGACCATCCAGGAGGCGGAGAGGTTGACGCCGTGCTTGCCAGCGGCCCGACGGAGCATGCCGGGAGCGGGCTTGCGACAGGCGCACTCGACGGCGTAGGGCGACGTAACCCCCTCCGGATGGTGGGGACAATACTCCAGGCCGTCCAGAGCGGCCCCGTGCCCGTTCAGCATCCTCTGGAGCCGGTCGTGCATCCTCGCCACCACCGTCTCGTCGAAATAGCCGCGAGCCACCCCGGACTGGTTCGAGACGAGGATCAGCTTGTACCCGGCCTGGCGCAGCTTGAGAAGGCCTTCGACCACGCCGTCGAGGAGCTCGATCCCGTCCGGGTCCGAGCAGTAGTGGCGGTTGGCGATGAGGGTCCCGTCCCGATCCAGGAAGACGGCCTTGTTCGGGAAGAGTGTCTCCTCGACGAGGCCGCAGATGGTGTGGGTGAGGACAAGGTGCCCGGCCTGAACGGTCGCCGTATCCGAAGCCCCCAGGACCACCGGCACGTCCACGAGCGCCCCGAGCCGGCCGCCGCTCCCGCCGAGGTAGCCGACGGTAGTGAGGCCCTTCGCCCTGGCGGCGAGCGCGGCCCGGATGGTGTTCTCCGAGTCGCCGCTCGTGGAGATGGCGACAAGGATGTCGCCCGGGGCCCCGAGGGCCTCGACCTGGTGGGCGAAGGTGTCGTCGTAGCCGTAGTCGTTGGCGACGGCGGTGAGGGCGGCGGGGTTGGCGTGAAGGGCGAGCGCCGGCAGGGTGGCCCGGTCGCGCTCGAATTTTCCAACGAGCTCCGCGACGAGGTGCTGGGCCTCCGTGGCGGACCCACCGTTGCCGCAGGCCAGTACCTTGCCCCCCCGCTCGTAGCAGGTGGCGATCGCCGCCGCCGCCTGCCCGGCGGCCTCTACGGGGAAGCCCGCAAGCATCCCGCACGCCTTCCGCGCCCACTCCCCGGCCCGGTCCGGCGCGGCGTCGGTTCCTAAGTAGCCGCTCATCGGGTCCTTTCTGGCGCGTGCTGCGCCCAGGCACGCACCCGGATCTCGGAAAACCTGGGGCCTGTTCGTGTCGCGCCGGGGTGACAAAAACCCTGGCTCCCGCCCGGGATCTTTGCCACCCTGCGTGGACGCACCGATGGTGCCGCTCGACATCCGATCGCTAGTCCGGACCTCATCCGGAGGAGTTTTCCTTTCTTCTTCTGCCGCTAAACTTCTTCTTAGATTAACAGTTAGCCTAGCTTTGTACAAAAAACACGGCTATAGTTACCATAAATTGTGGTTCGAAAGAAGCAATACCCAATATGTTGCTAATATCATTTTGGCCCAAGCTTGGTTACCATCCAATAGGCTAAGCGCGGAACCTCTAAGAAAGGCGGCGGGAGCATGGAGCGTACGGTGGGCGGGGCGACCATCCAGGTCATCCAGGGCGACATAACGTCCCAGGAGGACGTGGGCGCGGTCGTGAACGCGGCCAATACCCAGCTCGAGAGCGGGGGAGGGGTGGCGGGAGCGATACACCAGGCGGCGGGTTCGGGGCTCGTGGAAGAGGCTCGACCGCTCGCCCCGATAGGGCCTGGAGAAGCGGTAATAACCGGCGGCCACGATCTGCCGAACCCCTACGTAATCCACGCTTTGGGCCCGGTCTACGGCTCCGACGAGCCCGAGGACGAGCTCCTCGCCGACTGTTACCGGAACTCGCTGGCGCTCGCCGAGGAGCGCGGCGTCGACTCGGTGGCCTTCCCGGCCCTCTCTACCGGCGCCTTCGGCTACCCCTTCGAAGAGGCTACCGAGGTCGCGCTGCGCACGGTGGTCGAAGAAGCCGAGAAGTTACAGAACGTGCGTCTCATCCGCTTCGTGCTCTTCGATGAGGAGGGCCTCGAGGTCTACGAAAAGGTCCTCTCCGAGCTCCTTTGAGGGGTTCCCTGGGCCTTCTCGCGGGGCATCTCCAAGAGTAAATACAACGACAGAGCCCGAACCCGGTAGTCGCTACCCCAGGGTGACGCTTTGTGTAAGATGGTGCTCGTACATCCGTGACGAAGGGAGATGAGGGTGTTAGCTCAGGTAGGTCCCGGCGTCGATGTTTTCTCCATCGACGCCTTCTCCGCCATGCTGCTCGCGATCCTGGTCGGCGGAGCGGCGTACCTCGCCGCCTCCCTCGCGCAAGGAGGGGCTTCTTTTCAGACCGAGTCCGTCCGGACCGGTCCCGCAGGGGCGGAGAACCCCGCGAGCAGGACGCTGTACACGCTCGCGCTCGCGGTACTCGTGGCCGCCTTCGTGGGTTTCGGGATCGAGACTTTCTATCCCGCTCCGGAGTCCCCCGAGCAAGCCGCGGTCTCCCAGGACGCCCCGCCGCCTCTCCCGCCGATCGACGAGGACACCCCGCCAGGCGTAGAGCCGGGTCTTCCGGGGCCGAGCCCCGGAGGCCAGAGCCCGATCGAGTCGTACGAGCAGGAGCTCGACACTCACGACCAGGTCGCCTCGGCGGTCGCGATCGCGGTCGCGCTCTTGATCCTGGTTGCGGGCCTTATCTCCGGCTTTAGCCGGCTGCCGATCATAAACGACGGGGTAACGCTCGGCGGGGTGCTCACGCTGCTCTACGGCGTGATCCTGGCGATCCAGGCGCCGGGCGGGGTGGTAGGGTTCATCGTGGTAGCCGTGGGCCTGATCTTGCTGCTCGTCTTCCTCTACCGCCAATCCCGGCGACCCGCAGGGTCGTAGGTTACGACCTTACCGCGCGGGTTCTTGAATCACCGGCAGCACTTTGTTTCGAGGGAATCACGAGCGGCCGAGGGGCTGCTGTATCCGTTCACGCAGCCGTCGGACGTGCGAGCGTGCTACCCACCTTCCCCGCGAACGTCGGGTTCTACGTATCGTGCCTCTTTTCTGTCCCGCTGCTGCTCGTCGGGGCGGCTTTAGCCTTTCTCAACCGCGGCACCTGAGATCACCCGAGGAGGCGACGTGAGACGCCCTTCGGCGATACTCTAGTAGACCTCGGCAGCCCGAGGACGTGCTCGGCTAGGTAGGAGAGGATGAGGTTGGTCGAGATCGGGGCGACGTGGTAGAGTCGGGTCTCCCGGAACTTGCGCTCGACGCGTACTCGGCGTCGAAGCCGTACCCCCCGAAGGTCTGTACCGCCACGTTGACCGCCTCCCAACTGGCGTCCGCCGCCAGGAGCTTCGCCACGTTCGCCTCCGCCCCGCAACTCTGGCCCTCGTCGAAGTGAGCGGCGGCCTTCTCTTTCATGAGCTCGGCGACCTTGACGTGCGCGTAAGCCCGGGCTATGGGGAACTGGACCCCCCGGTTCTGGCCGATGGGCCGCCCGAAGACCTCGCGCTCCCTCGCGCGCTGCGAGGCCTTCTCTATAAACCAGCGACCGTCTCCCACACGCTCGGCCGCGATGAGGATGCGCTCGGAGTTCAGGACGTCCAGGAGGTAGCGAAAACCCTCACCCTCCTCGCCGACGAGGCTGCTCGCCGGGACGCGCAAGTCCTCGAAGAAGAGCTCGTTGGTCTCGTTGTTCATCATCACCCGCCGCTGCTTGGCGGTGAGGCCGTTCTTCATGGCTTCGTGCAGATCGATAAGAAAGACCGAGAGGCCGCGCGGGAGCGCTTCTCGACCTCTTCGAGGGGGGTGCGGGCTAGCAGGATCATGAGGTCCGAGTGCCCCACGCGCGAGATGTAGATCTTGCGGCCGTTGACCGCGTAACGGTCGCCCTGTCGTACCGCGTTGGTCGTAAGGCTGGCCGTGTCCGCGCCGGCGTCGGGCTCGGTGACGCCGAAGGCCTGCAAGCGCAGCTCACCGCTCGATATCTTCGGCAGGTAGTCCGCCTTTTGCTCCTCCGAGCCGTGCCTGAGCAGCGTGCTCATCGTGTACATCTGGGCGTGCGCGGGGCCGGCGTTCCCCCGCTCGTGTTGACCTCCTCCAGGATCGCGCGGGCCGCCGAGAGGCCGAGGCCCGAGTCACCGTACTCCTCCGGGACGAGGGCGCCCAGGAGGCCCGACTGGATCATCGCCCGGACGAAATCCTCCGGGTAGTCGCCCTGCTCTTCGGGGGCTCGCCAGTACTCGCCGGTGAATCCCGCGCAGACCTCCCGAACCGCCTCCCTAACGTCTTCGTGCTTCTCTCGGTTCACCGTACGCTCCTCCCGGTCTTGCGGCTTCTCCGGCCACCCCCGCCAACAATATAACAGCCTACTCGCGACCGCCCATAAGGAGTCCCGGCAGCGCAAGAGAAGCACCAAAAAGGGCGAGCCCGGAAGGGCCCGCCCTCTCTTTTAAGAGCCTAAGGCTCTGCGTGCTCTAGCGGAGCTATTACCCGCTAGCCGCGGACGACTGCTGGACCGTGTTGGCGCACTCTGCCGCGAGGGAACCGCCGAAACCAACCTCGATGCCGCCGGGCTCGAAGTCGTCGGACTCGCTGGCGTACTGCAGGAACGACGGGCTGTTGTTGAAGTTGCCCGTGTTGCCGAACTGCAGCGCCGGCACGCACTGGCTGGCGTAGTCGCCCTCGTT
>JALYGY010000152.1 GCA_030776865.1 Actinomycetota bacterium
TAGTCCAGGTGAGCCTATCTGTCAAGCAGCTGGCAGCAAAATTACTGCTAAAGTGTCGACGCCGCATTGATATCCGCTACTAAAGTGTCGGCGCCATCGCGCTTGCTCGTCTTGCAACATTCATCTACTATGAATACCAGGGTGTTGGCTGCTCGAAGCTGTTGCTGCCGTTCGCGGGTGAAAGGAATCGATAGCGGCGAGACAAGAGGTCGGAGGAGGCGCGGCCTGACGCGGCCTCGGAGCGCACCGCGACGAATGTATCGGGTAAAGGGGCGATTGAACAGCAAACTCCACATTGAAGAGGGAGGCGCGCGAAGAGGGCTCGAGCTTCTCTTCGCGTCGATAACGCTGCTCGTGGTCTTTACCGGCATCGGGCTCTCCGACGCCGACCGGGCCTGGGCGCAGTCGCTGAACGACGATGGGGGAACCGGCGGGTGGCTAGCGGAGGAGGCGCCCGAACCGGCGCCTACGCCTGGACCGGCGGTTACCGAGCCGGCTCCCGAACCGGCACCGGAGCCCGCTTCCGGTACCGCGGCCCCCGAACCGGCACCCCAAGCGGCGCCAACGCCTGCCGAAGAACCCGCGCCCGCGCCACCGCCCGAACCGACCCCGACGCCGGAAAACGAACCTGCTCCTGAGCCGGCCCCACTGGCGGCACCCGGTTCGACGCCCGCTCCCACCCCTACGGAAGGCAAGGTATCCGAGCTGGTCGACCCCGAGCCTACGCCCGAGCCCGCGAAGCGAGCACCGATCGTCCCGAAGCCGGGCCCGCGACCGCTTAAGGGGACAGCACCCCAAGGGTCCGCCGCGCCGATCCTTAAACCGGCGCCCGAGCCGGCCGCGAAGCCTGCGACCGGCGAGGTCTCCGCACCGTTCTCCCGGCCTCCCGGCGCCAGGACGGCCGCGGCTGCTTCCAAGGCGGTGTCACCGCCGGTGCCGGCATCATCGCCACGGTCGACACCCGAGCCTAAGGCGACGGAGCCGGGCTCCAGCGCAAAGACGGGCTTGACGACCCTCGATCCGGAATCCGCCAGCGTGGAGCGCTTTGCTCCTAAACTGGCGCTGTTGTCAGGGGGGCTGCTGGATCTCTGCTCCGAGGTGGCCGATGATCTGCTCGAGCGGGTAACCAGCCTGGCTACCAATCTGAGCCGAGTGACCAGTGAGCTAACGAGCGTCAAAAATCGAGCGACGAGTGGGCTAAAGAGCGGTGAGAACCGAGCGTCGCCTCCCGCTGATAGCCCGCCACCTCCCCCCGCCCCGAGACCACTCCCGCTTCTCCCCGGATCCTCTTCCCCCGCGGGAGGCTCATCCTTGAGCGGATCGGGAACCTCCGTCGGCGCATCCAAACTCCTCCTGCTCGACAAGTACGCCGTCTTGGTGGTGGTTTCGGCCCTTCTCCTGCAGGGCGCCAAGTCTGCGCGGTTTCTGCGCGAACCGCACAGGCTGCGTTCGCTCCCGCGGGTGGCCGCCGAACGTCCAGGCTGACCCCTCCCTCACTAGAGGTGCGCCTTCTGGCGGGCCTCGACAGCGCACTTCCCCGTCGTCGGTCGGGGCAAGATCATTCTCTCAGAGGGGAGAACACCTTGGACACGGTTGAGCAACTCGCGGCACGCAAGCCAGCGGGCTTGGTTTGGATCGATAGTCCCCTTTTGGTGCTGTTCGCGGTACTCGAACAGGCGTTCAAAGCCAGGGCTCGCGTTCACTGGGGTAGGAAGGCGCCGGAGGAGGCTCCCTCGGCGGTCATCTACTACTCTCATGACGAGGACGTCGCCGCGGGGGTGAGGCGCCTGCGCCGCGCCGCGCCTGACACCCCTATCCTGGTTTTCGGTCCGCGCGCCGACTTGCGGGTGGCGCGCGAGGCGCTCCTGGCGGGGGCTCGCGGCTTCGTCCACGCCCAGATGCCCCCGGAGCAGATCTTCCACGCCTTCCTGGTGGCCCGCGAGGGGAACGTCGTGGTTCCCAACGAGCTACTGAAGGAGGTGACGACGGAAGAAACCTCGCCGGACTTGTCGAGCCTCCCACCCAGAAAGTTAGAGGTCTTGAAGCTGGTCGCCGAGGGGCTCTCCAACGCGCAGATAGCCGAGCGGCTTTTCCTCTCCGAAGTGACCGTCAAGCAACACTTGAGAATCGCGTACAAGCTTCTCGGGGTCAAGAATAGAGTTCAGGCGGCGGCTCTCTACCGGCGAGGGGGGATGGGCCGAGGGCAGTAAATTCTCTGGCTTCTGGGCCGAGTTCCAAGGCAGAGAGGTTTACCGGCTCCCGAGATCCAGGGGGTAACACCCTCCGCTTTTTGGTGTAGAAGGAGTATGATGGTGACTATCGGCACGAGGAAAGAGAGGACGACCATGGGCAGGAAGAAGCGGGGCGGCCCCGGAGAGGCGCTGGACAAGGCCGCGGGCCGACTGGCCGAAGGCGCCGGAAGTGTAACCGGCGACAAGAGCCTGGAGGCCGAGGGGCGGGCGATGAGCAGGAAGGGCGAGCGGAAGACCTACCTCGTGACGCCCCACGCCCAGGGGGGATGGAAAGTCCAGGCCGAGGGAGCCAGCCGAGCCACAAGCGTGCACCGGACGAAAGCCGAGGCGGTGGCGGCTGCGAAGGAGAAGGCGAGGAGCAAAACGCCGAGCCAACTGCTAGTCTACAAGAAGGATGGGTTGGACGTACAGGAAGAGAAGACCTACGGGTAGGGTCCCCCTCCCCTCTTAGGGGCCGAAAGGGTCTGGTTTATCGAGCCGGGATCCTAAAGGGGGTCTCGCCTCTCTTCCTGACCTACATCTGCTCACTCGCAACTCGGGCCGGGCGCCCTCTCGCAGCCTTGTCTCGGGAGTTCGCTACCCGCTTGCAACGTCCAAGTAACAGTAAAAATCACTCATTTGGGGGATGCACGGGGTGCGTTCTAGGGGTAACATTCATAGCAATACTCGAGCGCCGGGCGGTCCCCCTCCAGAGAATATCGTCCGGCGTTCGTGGTTAACCCTTTCAGCCGTCTGGCAAGCTGTAGCTGTTAGTGCCTACCCAGCGGAGTGCCGTCCCCACGGCGATCAGAAGAATCCCCAGTATCGTGGGGGCAACATAAGCGGGTGTGCGGGTCAGGGCCTGGCTCAGGTCCGCAAGGGCTACCAGGAAATCGAGCGTCATTTCGTCCGGCGTCCGCGCACTCTGAACCCATACCTGTGCCAACCAGCAGAGAAAGCCAAGGACGATGAACTCTATGCCGGAGATCTGCAGCACCGCTCGCAGAAGTTTCAAGAACACTCGGCCATCCCTCCAGTCGATCGCTCCTGAGGAGATTGTACGCTCCGACGTAGCAAATGGTGGCCGCGACAGCCTCACGCTCTCCAGGGCAATGAAACCTTGTTAAGCGTCGTAAAGGCTGGTTAATAAGGGGTTGTCCGATAAATGGGGAACTGATACGGTGCCTAGCACACGAGACTGGTGCCCGTGCGGGGTAATAGGTGGGAAAGGGAAAGGAGTACGGGCACCAGCGCCTTATTGTAGTAAGTCTGTCAAGCCGCGAACGTTTGCGCCCCCTTACAGAGAGAACCTGCTGGCCACCGGCCTTACTGCCTGCTTGCCTTCGAATCGTCGCACACAAGCGGTTGTTACGCACCATGTAGGGAGGTCCACCGTGAGACAGGCTGCATGTTGTGGTGGACGATGTGTGGTAGGGTTTGTGCAGGTTCCAACAAGAAGGGGGTAGAAGCAGGTGCGATTGCTATCCATCCTCATCTCGCCCAAGCGGGCGCTGGACCGTGAACGGGAGCAGCGGGAACGGGAACTCGATGCGGCCTTCGCCCGTGGCCGAAAGAGGCGGTGGGAGAGGGTGACGCTCAACAGGACCAGGGAGCTGCGGTCTGCAGCTCCCTCGATAACTCGGGGCGCCTGCGCCCGAGAGGGCCCTTCGAAAGACATCCAAGATCGTAAAGAGGTGGCGAGATGGGGGCCGACGCATGTCGGAGGTCTCGGCTGTCCAATGCCGGCCGGGGATGCGCCACTCACCTTCGTCGTCCTCTACGAGATAGTCGCGGTCGGGGTTCGTCAACTCTTGGCACCACAAGGGCCCGGCACATCGACATCCATGCCAGCCGGCGCATGACCACCGAATGGCTCGAAGACGGGGATATGGAAACGGAGCAATAGGCTCGTCTACCCGGTCGAGGGGAAGCAGATGGAGAAAAAAGCTGCGAAGGCGTAAACTTCGACCGGTACCAGAAAGGGGGTGAGAACGATGACGGATCAGATAGAGCAACCGGTGGTGGAGCTGGATCTCAGGGGAAACGTCTGTCCGGGACCCACAGGGGACACTTTAGCGGCGCTAAAGGACCTTCCTGCGGGGACAAAGCTGGCGGTGACCTCGGACTACCTCCCCGCCCGGCAGACCATCCCCCGGCTGGTGGAGCAGAGGGGATGCTCCTGGCAGATAACCGAGGACGACGGCAAGACCTTCCGCATGGAGATAGAGAAAGGAGGTGCATAAGTCATGGAAGGGAGCAATGGGAGACCCTTGATGTACGTCGCCACGCACGGCACCGACGACCCCACGCTGGCGACGATGCCGTTTCTGGTGGCCACGGGCGCCGGCAGCGCGGAGATCGACTGCTGCATAGCGCTGTTGGGCGAGGCGGCCAGCCTGGTCAAGCCGGGCATGATCGACGCCATCCACGGCGTTGGCTTTCCGCCGCTCAGGGAGCTCGTGGAGAAGATCAAGGACTTCGGGATCCCGGTCTACGTCTGAGGCTCGTGCGCGGTCGCCCGTGGGGTGACCGAGGCGGACCTTACAGATCTCAAAGCACAGTTCACAGACCCGATCGGCTTCTCGCAGCTGGCCTCAGAGCGCAGCGTCGTCTCCTTCTAGGAGTCGGGGACGACCGGTTTGCTCGGCACGGTTCTTGCCGGTCGTCCCTCTAGCTCAGTCCTTTCGAAAGAACAGAGGAAGCCCGAGGCGCTCGCCACAGTTGGGGCAACTCTCGACCCGTTGGCCGTAGGTCTCACTCGCCGGTTCGTTGTCCACGAACATCAGAAAGCCGGTGTGTTCCCCCGTGCTCTTCACCTCGCAACAGATGCTGTGACCACACGTGCAGCGCAGCGCGGTCGCTCTCTCCGGCATTACGTTTACCCTTCTTCAGAAGGCAACCCACCATATTTTCTCTCGTGTCGAAGTGTAGCCCGAGGAGCAGGCGCGGAGCATGTGCCAGACGGCCAGTTTTTGTCGACGAGCCGCAGCCTCTGACCCGGATGAGCTACTCGCCCGGACTGCCTCCGCAAACCTCCGAGAATCGATCTCGTACGTTGTCACGGCGGCGTTCGCAAACCTTGATCCATCGTCTCAGGGGCGTTTTCTGCAAAGGAGACCCGTCCTGCAAAACCCTGAAATCTGAAGCCTGATACGGGCTGTGAGTGTGCCAGAGCCCGCTTTTTGGTAGTGTTCTATGCGCAGCGGAATCCGGAGGCGAGGAGGGATCTCTACGCTTCCACGGGAATCGAAACATCGGATGGGCAAGGCGCGCTTCGTGCGACGCTCTTCCCCCTTCTTGCGCTACGGCGTCGCCGTTATCGCCATCGCGCTGGCGCTCGGGCTCAAGCTGCTGGTGGACCCGCTCATCGCGGAGCAGTCCCCTTTCCTGCTGTTGGC
>JALYGY010000153.1 GCA_030776865.1 Actinomycetota bacterium
TTGTGGCGGCCTCCTCGGCGTCATCGATGCTGTAGACATCACCACCCCTCTCTGGCTCCGCCTTGCGCATGGGGCTAGCTTAACCTCTACCCACCCGCATGCAACAGCTTGTCGGGTCGGCAAGCGCCGTCCTGCTCGGGTTACAAGCTAGAAGACGTAGACCGGCGCGCCCCTCTTCATGTACCTCTCGCCGGCTCAGCACGCCAGGGCCAAGAAAGCACCAGGTCGTCGTGGTCGCCTTCGCGCCAGGCTTCGTAGAAGTCGTGGGGCGTGGATATGTTGATCTTCACGCGGAAGTTGAGGAGCTCCTTAACCAGCGTGTTCTTTAGCAGCAGGGCGTCGGCTATCTTCAGCTGGCCGTTCTGGGGTAAGATCACGAGGACCTGGAACGGACGAGGCGAAGTGAGCAGCTTTAGCGTCATCATCCCGGCTTTGAACGAGGAGCGCCACGTCGGCGCATTGCTCTCCGATCTTGCCGTGCAGACCAGGAAACCGGACGAGGTGATCGTCGTGGATGCGGGCTCCACCGACGGCACCGTCCAGGTGGTGCGGCGGTTCCCGTTCGCGCGATTGCTAGAAGGCACGCCCCCGGTGGCGTGTGGGAGAAACCTGGGCGGCCGGAGTGCGACCGGGGACGTCTTGATCTTTCTCGACGCCGACGTTCGGCTCTCGGAGAGCTTCCTGGAGGATCTCCTCGGGGAGTTCGAGAACAGGGGGCTCGACGTGGGCTGTCCACTGTACGTACCCTATCGTTCCACGCCTGCGGTAGAGGCTTTCCACACCATCTTCAACCTCGTCATGAGAGTGGTGCAGGGCGCGCGTCCGTCGGGCGCCGGGCATTGCATCGCAATCAGAAGGAATGTCTTCCAGGAGAGCCGTGGCTTCGACCCCGGTCTGAGGTTCGACGACATAGAGTTGATCCGGAGGCTCTCCAGGGGGCGCCGCTTCGGCATCGTGGAGGAGCGGGTCTTCGTCTCCGACCGGCGCTACCGGGAGCAGGGTGTCGCGCGCATGATCCTGAAGTACTCCTTTATGGCACTCATTTTCACCCTCGGGAAGTTCAGTTGGGCGAACCGCATAGACTACGAGTTCGGCGGCCACGAACACTGAAAATCTGCCCCAGATCGAACACCCGGACCGTTTCGCCGACACCCTCGGGCGGTTTCTGGACGAGATGGGGCCCCTCAGGGATGGCATGAAGAACCCCGACAATACGCCCCGGAAGGAGGAGCGATGAAGCTCAAGCCGGTGGAGGAACAGGTCGTCGCGCTGATGGGAGCCTCGAGCGGCATAGGCCGCGAGGCGGCCCTGCGGTTTGCGGGTAGGGGCGCGAAGGTGGTGGTCTCGGCCCGCAACAGAGACGGCCTCGACTCCCTGGTGGAGGAGATCCGTCGCCACGGCGGCGAGGCGACGGCGGTGGTCGCCGAGGTGACGAACTTTGATCAGGTAAAGGCGGTAGCAGACACAGCTGCCGAACGGTACGGTCGACTCGACACCTGGGTGCACCTAGCGGCGGTCTCCATCTTCGCCCCTTTTGAAGAGACGACGCCTGAGGAGTTCAGGCGAGTCGTAGAGATCGACCTCCTCGGGCAGGCCTACGGCGCGATGGCCGCGCTGCCGCACGTAAAGCGTGAGGGACGCGGGGCGCTCATCCACGTCACCTCCGTGGTCGCCAGGCGTGCGGTTCCGCTGCAGGGCGCCTATTGCGCCGCCAAGCACGGCGTGGATGGCTTTCTGGAGACCCTGCGAGTCGAGCTTCGACGCGAGGGGTGGCCCATCGGCGTCACCAACGTGATGCCGGCGGCCATAAACACGCCCTTCTTCGACAAGGCGCGCACCAAGCTCGGGGTGCGTCCGAAGGGCTTCCCGCCGATGTACGCGCCCGGCGTCGTGGCCGACGCCATCCTATATGCGGCCGAGCAGGCGCCCCGCGACATCGTCGCCGGGGGTGCCGCCAAGGGCATGATCCTGGGCCAGCGCCTGTCGCCGCGCCTTATGGACGCCATCCTCGCGCGCGGGGGCTTCCGGTCCCAGATGACGGACGAACCCAAGCCGGAGGACGGCCCGGACGGGCTCTCTGTACCGCTGGAGGACCAGAACACGACCGACGGAGGCTTCGAGGGCCAGACGCTCTCGAGTAGCCTCCTTACCTGGCTGGACACCCACCCTGCTATAAAGCGCGGCGCCCTTGTCGGAGCCGCGCTCGTGCTGGCGACGGCTCTGCGAACGAGGTCGTGGAAAAAAGGAGGAGAACCGCAAGCTTATGAAAGACCTCGAAGGTGATTGGCGGGTGGAGCGCCGCGGTGGTTTCTTGCCGCTCATGATCGGCGTGCGCAAGCGTATCCGCGACGACCGGGGGAGACCCGAGTCGGGGCCCTACCCGGCTGGCCCTTCCGAGTCGAGCGGCGCGAGGGGCGCGTCGCGCTGGGCTACTACCCACCGTTCTCGGCGATCGTCGATGAGCTGTGGGCCGGGGCGGAGGGCTCCTGGCTCGGGAGGTCCACGCTCGGCGGGCGCGAGCTCGGGAGATTCCGGATGATCCGGGACGGGTACCACGACGGTAAGACATTCGAGGAGGAAGAGAGCATGACCCGAGAAGAGAAGTTGCGCAGGAAGCTCGTCGAGCATGTACAGAACGTCCACGCCATGGAGCAGAACGTGTTGCTCATGCTCGACTCGATGATCGTGACGACGAGGGACCGGGAGATCGTGAACATGCTCCGGCAGCACAAGGACGAGACCCGCCGCCAGGAGCAGCGGCTGAGCGAGCGGCGCAGGGCCCTGGGCGGGCTGGGGTTGACCTCGGTGGGCAAGGATCTCGCGGCGATCGCCGCCGCGCAGGCAAAGGGTGTCGCTGACCTGTGGCGCGCCAACAAGGCGGTACGGAACGCTCGGGACGCGTTCGTTACAGAGCACCTGGAGATAGCCGCCTACGAGCTCCTCGAACGCCTGGCCGAGCGCGCGGGGGACCCCGAGACCGCCGAGGTGGCGCGCACGAACCGCGCGGAGGAGGAGGCCATGGCCGAGAGGATAGCCGCCAGCTGGGACAGGTTCCTTGACCTCGCGCTCTCCGAGGAAGGGATCCGGGTCTAGGGTCGAGGCAGGAGGGTACTTCCGGCGAAGAGTCCGCGTAGCCCGCAAACGTCGGTCCACGATCCCGGCCGGTACCCGCCGTTCACGAGGGTCCAACCCCCCAACCGACTGCCACTCGCGACCTCATTCGCCGCATTTCCGCAGTTGAGCCCCTTTTTTGGGGGAGGTGAATCGGCTTTCTAAAAAAAGGGCCGTGTGCTACGTTTAGTCTATGGAGAACGAGAAGATCAGGGTTCGATACGCGCCGAGCCCCACGGGGATGCTGCACGTCGGTGGGGTGAGGACGGCACTCTTCAACTGGCTCTTCGCCCGCAAAAACGGCGGGGTCTTCGTGCTGCGCATAGAGGACACGGACCTCGAGCGCTCGACGGAGGAGTCGGTAGAGCAGCTCGGGCGCTCCCTGCGCTGGATCGGCCTCGAGTGGGACGAAGGCCCCGAGGTCGGCGGCCCCCATGCCCCCTACCGCCAGACCGAGCGCATGGGACTGTATCGGGATGCTGCACAGAGACTCCTGGACTCGGGCGCGGCGTACTACGACTTCGCCACATCCGAGGAGCTCGCCGCATTTCGGGAAGGGGCGCGATCCGAGGGAAGACAGCCGATCTACGCCGGCGGCGAATACCGCGACATGGACCCCGAGGAGGCAGGTAAGAGAATAGAGACCGGGGAGCCGTACACCGTCCGGTTCAAGACCCCGCGCGAGGGGCAGACGGTGGTGGAGGACATGATCCGGGGCCCGGTCACCTTCGATAACGCCAACCTCGAAGACTTCGTCCTCATGAAGTCCACCAACACCCCGACCTACAACTTCGCCGCCG
>JALYGY010000154.1 GCA_030776865.1 Actinomycetota bacterium
CATAAACCCGGTCATGCCTCGGTGTGTCCCACACCAGATTATGAAGACCTCTTAACCCGCTATTCGCAGTACCTTAAGCCCGCCAGGCAACAATGGGTAGGTGAGCGAGAGTCAGAAAGCGCGGGCATCTTTTGAGCAGAGCTAAGGTGGCGGAGGCGCTGAGAGAGATCGGTATCATAGCCACCGTCCGGGTTCCCAACAAACAGCAACTTCTCCGAGGAGTTGCGGCGTTGACCGACGGAGGCATAGCGGCTGTAGAATTGCCCTACACCACCGTCCGGGGTAACGGATGGCTCGTCCAGCAACTCAAGGACAACGGACTCCTTATCGGGGTTGGAGGCGTGACTCGCTCGGCCCAAGCCCGTGAAGGTGGGGTCTTCGGTGCAGACTTCATCACGGCCTCCGTTATCACACCGGACGTAGTGTCGGCCTGCAAGGAGATGGGGGTGCCGTGTATCTTGAGCGGTCTTAGCCCCACCGAGGTCTGGCGAGCGCACGAAATGGCGGCAGACTTCGTCAAGATAACGACCGCCGAAACTCTGGGAGGCCCACGCTACATCCGCTCTCTACTTGAGATGCTACCCGCTGTGCGGTTGGTGGGCGCCGACATGACACTCGATGGCCATGCTTCATACCTCGAGGCGGGCGTCGAGGTACTCGAGTTTAAGAGTGCTTTAGCCTTCCCAGAACTGGTCGAACGCGAAGCATGGGTCGAGCTCTCTCAGCAAGCCTTGAAGGTAGTAGAGGCCCGCAACAATTGGCGGGTAAACCAAAGCAGCACAAAAGTACGAGAGTCGAGGCCCTTGCCCGCGAAGAAGCGTGGGTGATCTGGTGAGCGCCGAGACCCTAGCAACCACCTCGAGCACGGGCCCCGCGGCCGGGCTCGAGACGTGGGCTTTGTGGCGCGCGTGGTACGAACGCCAGCGCGCCGAGGAGACCGAGGCCACGGTCATACCCGCCGCGCCGTGTGAGTGTCCACCACGAGGAGAGGAGACCAGCTAATGCCCGCCCGCCACCAGCGACAACATAGAATCTCGTGCCGTCGCCTCGTGCCTCTTCGGCGGATAATATAGTCAGTACGGAAGTACGCTGACGGTTCGGGGAAAGGCGCGCGTACACGACAAACTAGGCTTCCGGGAAGGAGATCGTAAACCTGTCTCCACCGCAGAGGCGCTAGACGAAGCCCAACACTCCTTATGGTGCTGGTGTTCGAGCCCTAGAGAGATCGGGGTTGGTACTGCGTGGAGGTGAGTGTCCATCCCGTCCGGAGAGGCTCAGCGGAGCACGAAACCCTTGCCAACTGTAGCCTTCGGCTCCCCCCGCGCCTCCCAAGCGCCGAAGCCTAAGGCATCCGCTTCCCCGGTCTCTCCTCGCCCGCTGGCGGTTCTTCATGTGAGGATGGCGACGCCGCAGAAGGGCTGGACGATCCTTTCAGCCAGCCGGTTGCAGTATGGTTGTAGTAAACGAGGCCAGGTCGAAGAGCCAGGCCCCACGTTTTACCTGCGAATGAGAGGGTGACCGACGGGGCTCGAACCCGCGACCTTCTCTAGAGCCACAATCCGCCGATACCTGTTTCCAGGCGTTGCTGTACGTTGCAGAATAGGCTTATCTAAGCCAATTTCCTTGCTGGTGGTTGCCCGCAGTTTCTGCGTGTTGCGCGCTGAGTGGTGTCAGCAGTGGTGTCAACACCCCCATCGTGTAGTGCTCACACGTCGTGCTCTTAGGGGTTAAGAAACGCAAGACATCCTCCCCAACATCAGCTTCCACGATCTCAGCTACGCGTGCGCCACATTCCTCATCTTGAACGGCGTCAACCCCATGTCGGTTCAACGGCTCCTTGGACAAGCCACGGCCATACGGTTAGCCGCCAATTCGCAGATCATGCCCAGTATGGGAGAAGGGGGCACCGCCGCCTCGGAGTAGGCGCTCGCCTCATTCGCATCATCGAATCTCTATGCAGCTCCACAAGATATTGCATGGACCTGCGGTTCCCGGGCGAGGCGATAGGTAGGCCATCCTTCGTCCCTGTGCAAAGGGGATTTGCAGCATCCCGGGCGCGACCTTTCGAAAGATCACCAATTTCGTGATTGATGAATAAGGGCAAAAAGTAGGGCCGAGGCCTCTACGCCCTATTCTTCTGGGAGATCAGGGTGAACCAGAGGCGTTCTCTGCCTCTGCTGCGGGAGGATGGTAGCCATAGTTGCAGTATTTCGCCGTGTCAGTACCCGCCGTGTTAATACCGGACGCAGGTACCACGCTCATAGTTAGCAGCACTACGGTCAAGGCCACCACCCTCAACAAGAAGATGACGCGCTTCATGAGTGCCACCTTTCCTTCCTCTAGGCTCCTTACTTTATTATATATACCCTGCGGTGAATGTAATTAAAGTGACCTAGGTCACCTAAACAGCCGATGCGAAGGCCTGAGCCCCAAAGTAGCGCCCCAACCCTCTTCTGTACGAACTCCAGAGAACCTACACAAGGAGCGTCGGATAACTTCCTCTTCTACGAGCTTCGATATACAAAGGCAAGAGAACGGACTCAAGCTCGAACATATACGAAATTTCGCATGTGAATGGTAACATCGAGCCGGAAGGCGAAGTGAGAGAGGTGCCGAACATGGAGATCGAACTCCTGTACTTCGATGGGTGCCCTAGCTACCGGACGGCGGAGAAGATCTTGTGGGAAGTCTTGGCGAAGAAAGGCATGGAGGCCGATGTTGAGCTGGTCGCGGTCAACAGCGATGAGGAGGCCCGCAGGCTACGCTTTCCCGGAAGCCCCACCATACGGGTAGGCGGCCAAGACCTATTCCCCGTGGCAGAGCGCGAGGATTGGTCGCTAGGGTGCCGGGTCTACGCCACGCCCGGAGGGCTTAAGGGTTTCCCGACGGCGGAGATGCTGCGAGAGGCGTTGCGCCGCTGAGACCTTCGCCCCCGCACACCTGAGGTTCGCGGAACACACCTCCGACTCACTTCTCGGTCAAGGTTATGCCTCAGCGAAGAAGCCAGCCAGCGCATCTCCGGCTATTTCTGGGTCGTCCTCCATCGGGATGTGGCCCGCTCCGGGCACCGCCACGAGGCGTGCCTGAGGAAACTCTCGAGCGAAGCGGCGAGCAAAGTCGATGGGTTGAGCGCTATCCTCTTCGCCCCACAGGAGCAGTATGGGTAAGCCCGCTATCTGTAGCGGCTCCACCAATTCCATCGTGTAGCGTGCGTCTGCGGCCGCGGCCAGTGCCGTCCAGGAGCGGACGGAATCCTCCGAGCTCCACGGCGAGAGGTAGTCCTCTTCTTCAGCGGGGGACAAACTTCGCTCGACGGCCCCGCGAAGCGCCTCACGACGAAGCTCGACGAGCTGCTCAGGGGTGACGCTCCTCGCCACCTCCGGGTCTCGAAAGTGCGCTACGCGGGGTACGGGCCACGAATCGTAGAGCACGCTGTTTACCAGTGCCAGCTTCGGCACACGATCCTGACTGAACGCCGCAATGTGTTGGGCTACGGCACCACCTATATCATGACCGGCCAGGTAAAAGGTGTTCCCGACCCGCAGGGCATCTGCCGCGCGCAGAAT
>JALYGY010000155.1 GCA_030776865.1 Actinomycetota bacterium
TATCCAGCAGATCGAGAGCAATATCATCCAGCCGGTAGTGATGAGCCAAGCCGTCAGGTTACATCCCGCCCTGGTGTTGTTCGCCCTACTCGTGATGGGCACGCTGTTCGGGGTGGTGGGGTTGGTCTTGGCGGTTCCTCTTGTGGCCACCTTTCAGGTGTTGGTCAACGAGCTGTGGGTTAAGCGGATGGACCAAGTAGGGGAAGATCCCGACCCTCCAGACCGGGAGGGCGGCAGAGGCGGACTGCCCGACCGCACCGGCGGGATGGTTAAGGCCCTGCGCTCTCGCCTGCCGTCTGGCAAGAGTGGGTAGCACATTGAGCCAGCAGATAAGCGCTTAGCGCAGCGCTACGAACTTGTCTTCGTCCACCCGCGGTTCGCTGGAGCGTGCGTTCTTTATGCCCAGCCCACTTGCAGATACCGACGCTCGTCGTATGGAGGATACCCGACCGGGTATCCCCTGCTATTAGGAAAGAGAAGCGGGCGCTGGCCTCAAGCACAGCCATCTTGAGCTTATCCCTAACTGCGGTCACTTACCCTAAGTCGAGTGCCCGGACCGCTTCGTGGTTGCTCCGGACCTTTCCTCGAAGCTCAGCTGTCGGGCCAAGACTCACTACTCGCTCTCTTGTCCTCAGTGGGCAGCGTGTAGAGGTGATCGCGGGCGTAAGCTTCCAGCACTTCCTCAGTCGAGGCCGAGGGGAGATTGAGAAAACGCGAGGCGATTGTGGTCGAGAACTCGTCAATTGCACCGCGCAGCTTTACAGCGCGCGCACGGACGCCTGGGGGCAATCAGGGGAGGCTAACTATCGAGAGGTAGAGCGCGTCGATAAATCCTGCATTAGCCGATGGGTCCATCCCCGGGTCGAAGGTGAACTCATCCGGTAAGCGGGGCCAATAGACAAACGCCCAACCCACAATCAGCAATGCGACCCAGCTAGCGATGGTGGCCAGAAACCCCACCGCTCCGGCGAGCGGAAGAGCAGTTGGGTACCGGAGGGCAACGCGCCGGAATGCCTGCCAGCTGGCGTGGACGAGTGTTCGACTAATGCTGCCTTTCCCGCTTGGATGAAACAACGTCTGGAAGATGTCGCGCACCGCCGCAAAGATAAGCACAGCTCCGACTAGTGTGGCGAGGAAGGCCACTCAGTATCCGCGCCCTCTCACTCCATATGTCCCACTATTACTTCTTTCAAGCCTGGTATGCTGAGACGCTCCAAAGCTCCGTACCTTTTCCATGGTAGATAGCGGACACCGTAATGAAGGCCTTAAGAGGGTACTGTATCTGGGGAAAGTTCCGCAACCTCACTCAGAGGCGCAAGGCGCACACGATAATCTGGAAGGACTTTATACCAAGGGAGATAAGAAACATACGTCGGATCGAGGCCGTTAACTTCTCCTCTCTATTTCGCGGGCAAGGTTGACTCCGCTGGAGATCACGCCTATGTGGCTGAAACCCTGCGGGTAATTGCCCAAGAAAGCTCCGTTCGCGGAGTCTATCTGCTCCGGGAGGAGGCCCAAAGGGTTGGCCCTGGCGCATACAGAGTCGTAGAGCTCTGTGGCCTCTTCCAAGCGGCCCTGCTTGGCCAAGTTGTCCACTAGCCAGAAGCTGCACAAGAGGAAAGCCCCCTCGTGCCCGGGCAGGCCGTCGGGGGACTCCTCTGGCAGGTAGCGGTAGAGCAGGCCGTCGCCTGCACCTAGACGTTCGGCGACGGCCTCGGCAGTAGCGATCATCTTCGGGTGGTCGGCGGGCACAACCCGCCTTAGCGGTAGAGAGAGGAGACTAGCGTCGAGACCTCCGCCCCCGAGGTGCTCGGTGATGGAGTTCAGCCTCGGATCCCAGGCTTCCCTGAGAATCTCGTGCCGGATCTTCTCCGCCTCGGCCCGCCAGCCCTTTACATCTCCTGGTAACCCGAAGCGCTCGGCGAGCTTGGCGCCGCGATCGAGCGCCACCTGGCAGAGGGCGGCGGAGTAGGTGAATGGCCTACCCGGGGTGCGCACCTCCCAGATTCCATGGTCAGGCTCGCGCCACTCCTGGCGGGCGGCTTCGATCAGCTCGTCGAGCTTGTCCCAGAGCGCCGCGTCGAGCTGCTCGCCGCTGGAAGCCCACTGGTAGGCACAGTCGAGGATCTCGCCGAAGACGTCGTGCTGGCGTTGCTCTTCGGCCGCGTTGCCCCAGCGGACGGGCCGCGAGCGCCGGTAGCCCTCTAACTCGGGATCTTCTCGCTCCGGCTGGGGATCCTCGCCGTCGACGTCATAGAGGACCTTAGGACGGCCTTGTCGCTCGACGGCGTCGAGCGCCCACCCGAGGAAGCTCGCAGCCTCTTCGCGCAGGCCGATGCGCCTTAGGGCATAGACAGAGAAGGCAGTGTCCCGAATCCAGGCGTAACGATAGTCCCAGTTCCGAACGCCGCCCAATTCCTCCGGCAAAGATGAGGTGGGGGCGGCTACGATGGCGCCGGTCGGCACGTAGTCCAAGAGCTTCAGCGTGATAGCCGAGCGCCGCACGAGCGGTTCCTGCGGCCCCTCGTAGGCGAAGCGCTGGATCCAGCGGTGCCAAACCTTGAGCGTCGCCCGCAGCAGCTCGTCGGGAGAGGCGGGGCGGTAACGGTGTTGTCCGCCACCCCAGCGTAGCAGTAGGGAGAGGTCCTCCCCGGTTCGGAGGTCCAAGATCGCCCGCAGGCCCTCGAGCGGGATGGTGGACCAGAGCCTAAGATCGAGGTCGGGGCGGGAGACGCAGTGCAGTTTCATGCCCCCGCCTCGCCTCTCAGTGGACGCTCCGCCCCGCGGCTCGATCGCTATCTGCAGACGTACCGGCCCCCGGAGCACTCTGATCGAGCGCAGCAGCTCCCCGCGGGCCGCGGGGGCGTCTTCGGCGAGGTTCGCACCGGAGCGTAGGGTCAGGGTGTCGATCACCCTAACTATCCCTGACCGGCCGCGCATCTCGGTCACCAGGACCCCGCTGTCCGGCTCGTAGAACTGGCGGGACTCGATAAGGTCTTCGGGTGCGACGGTGAAGGCGCCGCCTCGGGCGGCGTCCAAGATTGCACAGAACAGGGGCGGGGAGTCGAAGCGAGGAACGCACAGCCAAGAGACCGCGCCGTCCCGCCCTACCAGGGCGGCAGTTGTGCCGTCCCCGGTGAGGCCGTGATCTTCGAGCGGCAGGTAGCCGTCGATGCGGCGGAGTGCAGAGAAGGACGACGGTTTCATCTCTGTTGTTTTCTCCTTAGCTAGGTTGAGGCTCACACATCACGCCCGGCACACCGCCTATGCTACAGGAGAAAACCGTTTGGCAACGAGCGCGGAATCGTCTCCAATCCGTTCTACGAAGTCCGCTGCATAGTCCCGCCTCACCGACTCTAGCGTCCCGTACTTAGGTACCCTTCTTCCGAGTATGATGGCCGGTTTGTAAAATCTCTCGGAGCACCCTACTCCTTCAAGGGTGTCCACGGTGCCGGAGCGGGGAAGGGGCTCGCTCGGCTAGCGTGAGAAGGACGCTCCCCTGAGTATCATCCATCCCACGACACCCGCGATCAGCGAGGCAGCCAAGATGCCCAGCTTGGCTGCGTCCAGCAGCGGACTGTCTGGGAAGGCGAGGTCGGAGATGAAGATGCTCATCGTGAAGCCGATCCCCGCTAACCAGCTCGCCCCGTAGACCTGGCGCCAACTGATGCCTCTTGGTAACTCCGAGAGGCCGCTCTTGACGGCCAGCCACGCGAAGAAGGTGATGCCGAGCTGCTTACCGACAACAAGACCTGCCACTATCCCGAGGGTGACAGGGTTGGTCAGAGCATCAGCAATCCCCTCGCCGAGCGGCACCCCCGCGTTGGCCAGAGCGAAGAGCGGCATGATGGCGAAAACCACCCACGGGTGCAGGGCATGCTCCAGCTCGTGCAAGGGCGGCTCCAGCTTGTAGGTTGCGTCGTTGAGCGCGTGCAAGGCGGCCTGCCGCTCCTCATTCGTGAGTACGTTCTCCCCCTTCTCGCCGGCCTGCTCGAAGCGGTCGAGTATGTACTTGCTGCGTTTGAGGAACGCTCCGGGGTTGATGAAGGAGCTGGCCGGCACCGTAAACGCCAGGAGCACCCCAGCTATGGTGGCGTGGACCCCCGACAACAGGAAGGCAAACCACAGCCCGACCCCCAACAAGGCGTAGACCAGCACCCTACCGACCCCGATCAGGTTGGCCACGACAAGCGCGATCAGGAAGACCCCACCGACGGCGAGGGCGCCCCACGAGATGTCTGAGGTGTAGAACAGCGCGATCACCAAGACGGCCACTATGTCGTCAACGATGGCTAGCGCCGTCAAGAACACCTTGAGCGCCACGGGCGCCCTCTCCCCGAGCAACGCTAGCACCCCGAGGGCGAAGGCAATGTCTGTAGCCATCGGTATTCCCCAACCTGCCGCGCCCTCCGTCCCGGCGTTGAGAACCAGGTAGAGAGCAGCGGGCACCACGGCCCCGCCCACGGCGGCGGCTACGGGCAGCGCCGCCCCCCCCACTGAGGACAGCTCGCCTACTAGAATCTCGCGCTTGATCTCCAGGCCGACCACCAGGAAGAAGAGCGCCATAAGCCCGTCGTTGATCCAGTGCGTCAGGTCTTTAGAGAGGGAGAACTCGCCCAGGCCGATGGTCAGCTTTGTATCCCACAGCGCAGCGTAGCTGGCGCCCCATGGTGAGTTGGCCCAGACAAGAGCCACCACCGTGGCAACGATCAGGAGGATGCCGCCGGAGGACTGCTTGTGGGCGAAGTCCTGGAAGGGGCGTACGATCCTCTCCACGGGTCGTTGTTGCGCTACAGTCATGCAGCCCATTATGCCCCCTAGGGCCTCGAAAGAACCGCACGCTGGCTCTTGTTCACCGAGTTGCCTAGAGAAGTGGTCCGAGGGACGGGTTGAAGTCAGCAAAGGCTTGCGAGAGCTGACCTGGCGACGATAGCCTTTCAGTTTCCGCTAGTCACCCAAAACTGCCGAACAGCCGGTGTTCCAGAAATGGTAGATCAGTTACAGGCCGCTGGCCTAAAGATTGCCGTTGCGTCCAATCGCCCTAACGCCGCGCAGAGGTTGAATGAAGCGGGACTCCAAGCCGACATTATCGCCGACCACGACTTGATTGGCGTAGATAAAGGGAGTCCTCTGTGGGTTGACAGGCCGCGCCAGATATTCGGCGTACAACCTAATGAGTTGTTATACCTTGGGGACTCCGAATACGATATGGTATCCGCTTCACACGCACGAGTAATTTACTTCAATGCGGGATGGGCATATCCCGAGTCCAATTACGGAATCTCTCTACCTGAACCACGATGGTTCAGTCTGATAGTACGTGAGTGCTTCAGAAAGCCAATAAACTGGTACTGGGAGCTAACAACAACAGATCAGTTAGGACGCACAGTTATGGCGAGAGCGCTGATTGACGGCAACGGCGCTGGCAGTGCAACTTTGAAGAGAAAGCTACTGGACTTCTTCAAGTATGGTCGCGGTAGCAGAGTAGGTCCGATGGATTTTCGTTTTACCTGCAAATCCGCATATTTTCAGAGTGGAGCCGAGGGCTCGACGTCTCAACCGAGACACTTCGCAAATGGGCAACCTGCAGAAGCGAGGTTTTGGGATTTCATGCGAGTCGAGTATAAGATCCCTAGGATACTTCACTGGCGCCTATCCTCTGCTTAGCTCATCGTCAATATCCCCTCCGTGCCATTAGCGAAGAGACACACCCCCCACCCTTTTTCACGGGGACCAAATCGTTACCAGAGACCAGCGACAGCGCGGGATCAACCCTGGAAGAAGAGGCTACCTTGATTCGATCTTGTCGAGAAATTCTTTGGCTTCTTCACGACCAGACTCGTACAGTTCGTTGACCCGATCTTCGGATAAGTTGAACTCCGTGGTGCCGACCCCTTTGGTGTCGATGGCGATCGTCTTATCGAACTTATTCTGCTCCACGTAAAACCGGTCGTGGGCTTCCATCATGGTCTCTACCAAGCTCCACAGGTAGCCGATGGTTCCTGTCTCGCGCAACCTTCCGAGCAATCCTTTTCGGCGCACCTCTTGCTCGGTTCTGTCTTTCAGCACCTGAGCGCGCGGGTTCTTCTCGACGAGCTTGAGTCCGAAGGTCGGCCGCAGTGCCGTTTGCCCTGCCGGTGCGTCAAAGAGCCAAACCGGGAAGTTGGAGAGCATCCCGCCGTCCACCAAGATGTGCTTCTTGCCGCTGTTGTCGGTGAGGGTCACAGGTTCGAAGAAGACGGGGATGCTCATGCTCGCGCGAATTGCCAGCGCCACCGGGAGGTAGTCCGGATGGCGGTAACCGAGGTCTTTTGCGTCCCGGGGCAGTACCAGCATCCGCCGGTCGGTGACGTCCGAGACGATCACTTGCAGCTTGTACCGGTAGCGAAGGTCCTCGATGGACGGATCGCGGAGCAGATGACCGAAGATCATCTCATCATCCCCAGGATCTTTCTTCTTGTGAAGGAGCCCCGTTATCCAGCTCAGGAATTCATCGCCCTCGTAGATGCCCTGGTCCAGGATCAAGCTCGTCGCCCAAGACAGACCCGGGACAAAGTCCTCCCAGGCTTTGTCCTTGAACTCGTTGAAGTTCAGCTTCGCCATGACCTCGTACAACTCGTCGGCTGAGTATCCGGCGGCTACGAGCGCGGCCACTATGGCCCCGGCGGAACTACCAGCCATGTTCACGGGTTGGTAGCCTCGCTCCTCGAGGACGGAGTACGCTCCCACCAGGCCGATGCCCTTGACGCCCCCACCTTCGAACACCAGGTCGACGGGCTTCTCCTGCTCGTTGCCCCCTGCGACTGTTGTCTGCTCGGACATTTCGTCTACCTCCGTGTCTGGCTGGGACGCTCTACAACAAACGCTGTCTCCTGAGGTTTTCCCATTTATCGGAGTCGAGAACACACATCCAGCGTTCTTTACGAAGAAGCTGGGTTTCGTCGACCGCATGAAATCAAGTGCCGATGAATCCCGGATGAATTTGCGTTGCTAGATGGAACGCAGCTCCAAGGACTGGGTGTTTCTGAACTTACGTATCCGTCTCAGTCGCGCCGCGATTTTCAGGCGACCTGTCCGCAGGAAGATCTGCACCCCCAAGAACTCAAATTAGAGCAGACAAGCCCTCCTTGACATAATCTGGTAGGTTGCGTTGCCGGGCCAGACGATCCGTGAAGTCTCGGTCATCAGCGACTGTCAAGGGATCGAGCTCCAGTGGCCCGAGCACCTGGGATAGCGGAGACTGGACCCCCATGATATCGGCCAGGCGTGGCGCAGTCGAACCTTCCGCCGAATCGAACGGCAAGTGAGGTCTTATGGCCATCCCAGACGGCTCCTCGTGATCTAGGACCAGAGACCATTGCGGCGCCGCCTTGGCCACTAGCGCTCGCGTGGGCTCTTCCAGCTGCCGTGCTAGCTCGGGTAGCCTGTCCATCCCCTCCCGCAGGCGGTCTCTGGCCTCGCCCAGCCTCAGGGCGCCTACCACGGGGTTCGCCGTCTCCTGCGTGAGGTTCAGTACGCGTTCGGCTGCTCCAACCCGCCAATGTTCTGTCCCTGGGCCGAAGGCTTCCATTATACGCACGTTGCCGTAGCGGGGTACGCCATCGATCACAACCAAGGAGATAGCTGTCTCGCTCGCCTCAAGCAACCTAGCGTAGGGGTCGCCGGAGCGTCCGTATACAACAAGCAAATCGGCACGTTTGCCTGCTTCGATCGAACCCAAGGTCCTGTTCCACCTCAGGATCTCGGCTGCGTTGCGCGTGGCCATGGCTAACAGTTCCCGATCGGAGAACCCCAAGCCTTGCTCGGCGGAGACTAGCCGGGCGACTTTGAGTTCTCCCAGTAAGTTCTTACTGCCGCTTGGCGACCAGTCCGAGCCTATGCTGATCCGCACGCCGTTATCCCTCGCTGCCTTTATGTCGGCCGTCTGGCCGTACAGCAGCAGGTTGCTCAATGGTGACCAGACCATGGAACCGCCGTTGTCCGCCAACACGCCAAAGTCCTCGGCAGTAAGCGCTGCGCAGTGTATGCCAGCTAGGGCTGAGGTGATCGCCCACCCTCCGTTGGTCATATGCAGGGCCTCGAAGTGCTGGCGAGCTCTCTCATCCGTACCCTCACTTAGGTGCAAGAGGAGGCACGAACTTTCCCGTAGCCTCTCCAGAAATGCTTCGGCGCCTTCGGCTTCCACGTCGGCGATCCGGGTTCCGGCCTCCGGGAGATCTAGGTCGTCGGTGTCCTCCACGTTGCGCACGACGCCGCGGTAGTAGGATTGGATGCCCTGATTGCTACTGAGCGAGATGCCCTGGGCAGTCGTCACGCCGCCGAGCAAACACTTGCACTCGACGTAGCGGACGACGGCCTCGGGGTACCCGGGGGTTCTGCCCAGCACCTGCATAGGCCCGCTGATCAGTTTCCTATAGTCCGGCTCGCGGCCCCACTGGTCCCGGTTGGTGTACTTCTTGGGTACATCCCAAAGGGTAAGCGCGTCGTAGCTGAGATGGTTGTGCAGGTCGATCAAGCCGGGGTAGATCGTTCCCCTGGTAGCGACCGGAGACACGTCCTCGAAGCCCGGAGGCGGGGCTGCGCCCGTGGGAACGACGGCCGCTATGCTATCGCCGTCGACGTAGACGGTGCCTCTCTCAAGCACAGTGGACGAAGCATCCATGGTCACGACGCGCCCCTCCAGCGCGTAACGCGTCGAGGACGGTTGGGCAGCCGAGCTGGCGAGCGCCAGCCCAGAGCTACTGGGAGCGATCCAGATCAGGGTGTGGCCGTCGTCGGGGCTCGGGCGGCTGACGGAGTTGTTGTGCCGGGGCGTGCGGAGACGCCCCCACGAGTCATCTCCGAGCCAGTCGGGCACGCCGAAAGGCAGGTCCCCGGAGGGAATGCGCGAGTAATCCTGTTCCCTAAACCAGTTCCCGTAGTTCGGTGGTGAGGGGTCAGCCTCGGGATCGGGCGTGACGATCTCCCGCAGTCTCACCACGGCCTCGCGCCAGGCGTCGACCAGCCTCTGAGGATCGCGGCTGCTCGGGTGGGGGACCTCGAAGACTGGCAGGTTGTCCTTACCTTCCCAGAGACCGACGGCGTCCTGCGCCTGAGAGCCAAAGGCAACGACTGCCTGCAGGCTAGGCCCCTTCACTTTGTCGAACAGCTCGTTGCGCCACTCGAGCTGTTCAGGATCCCGGAGGATTCCGCGGCCTTCCCAGAAGCTACTAGGGTGGAGGGCGTAGACGAAAGCATTTAGGCAGACGTACGAGTGGATGAGACCTATCTTGGCCAGAAAGCCCTGCACGCGCTGGCCCGCGTCGCCAACCAAGGTACGCATTGCCACCCTCTCCGTGGGACCAGGATCTGAGGCAACGCAGAGCACACGCGCGGTGCCGTCGAGGCGCCCTCGGTAGAAGATTGGTCCCCAGTCGTACCAGAAGTGCTCCTTGTGGGGCTCGTAGTCAGGGCAACGCGCGAACACCTGCGCGAACTCCCGTGGGGGCCCGGTGTCGTATTCCGTCATACATCACCGCCTTTCGTGCGTAGGGCAAAGGTCACGGGCGCCTGTGAAAAGTGGTCTACTGGCGGAAGCTGCTGTGCCAATTTGCGTCATCATAGGGTCTACTCTTACCAAGTGCCGATGAATCGGTGATGAATTAGGACGACCTCGGCAAAAACCCAGATGCTCAGAGGGCCGTTTCCTTGTACCTCTCGGACACTCGAGGCCCGCGAGGAGGCGAAGGTGTAGGCAAGAGCGGTATCCGGCGCAACCATGGGTCGCTGAGTCGCTTCTGACTGCTTATTGGGAGGTGTATAAAGCCGACTGCAGGTGCTAGTAACCGCTGCTAGAAGGCGAGGTGGACGTGATCACCGTGCCCGCCGACGGCACCAATCTGCTTATTGTCCACAATCCTGGCTCGTATGTCCTTCCGACACTCTCCTAGTATCGTTTCAGTTGCGCATAAGGGTCCCTGCTGAACGCGGTAGGATTCTGTGCTTCAACAAATTGTTGGCTACTGACTCATCTGCGGCGAACTTGGCAAATTACACTCATGCATGATCAGGTTACCTCTAGTGAAGGGTGGCGTTCTCCCATTGACTTCGTAGAGAATTGGCACCCTGCCGGTGTCTTGTATTCCAGCCGCTTCAAAGAGACAAAAGAGCATCTTCTACGATGGACAACGTGTCTACCGAACCCCGTCGACATCATCAGGGCAGTTACCCTACGGCTTCTCTCTTGCACTCCGGCATAACAAGATGGACCGCCTCATTCATCGAGAATTCATCGAGAATTCATCGCCGTCTGCTCTAGTAGGGATTGTGGTCCTTAAAGCCCCGAACAGAGGTAGGTTCAAACCAAGCGGGGTCAACCTGCCTTGTTGCAGCGAAAGGGTTGTGAATCGATCTTCCTCTCATGGTGACCCTGCTAGCCAAAGCACTTCGTGCAGTATAAGAGGTGGGAGCATCACGACTGCTGCTTCATCATAAAGGAGGGCGAAGATAGCACTGCTGCGAATTGACCTTCAAGATGGGTTTACAGACGATCTCGTGATTGTTCGAGTCAACGGAACAGAGGTGTTCCGTAAGGAGGGTGTAACCACAAAACTTCTGCTCGGGTATGCCGACTTTTTCCAAGCGCAGATCCCGGAAGGCTCCGCCGATGTCGAAATCGTAGTGCCGTCGAGGGATCTCTCAGGGAGCGTTTCGGTGCGCGTGTCACAGGAATTCTACTTGGGGGTATCGATTCGAGACGGAGAGATCGAGTTCTTGGCAAGGGACGAACCGTTTTCGTACGCGTGAGAAAGGAGGTGATGCACTGCCTACGAAGCTACCCTGGAGGTGGCTCGCTCGCTTCAATGGTAGGGCAACCTAGCGAAAGGAGACAATGCGGATGGACGAGCAAGACTACTACGAGCAGCAAGTAAGCTTTACGCCAAACCCTGAAGAGCCCTTTCCTCCATCGCCTATTCCTGGCCCTTCACCGGGTCCTCGCCCTTTGCCGGGACAACTCCCGTTCCCGCCGGAGCAACTTCCTCGCCCTCTACTACCGCCGGACTGGTGGAGATGTAGGCGCCTAGGACCAGTAAGCGGTCGGTATGAGGGTGCAATGACGGCACCAACGGTCGGAAGCCAAGTTCTTGAACTACGGGTGGACATCGATCCACGGTACGCCAACTCACCGGTAATGAACCGTATTAGTGGCGACTTTTACCGAGTGCTTAACTTTGGCTTCCCGGGACGGCCACCCTTTATAAGGCGAATCTACCTGGAATCGTGGATCGTCGATGCACCCATGGTGAACTGGTCGGAGTGTCGGGTGGAGATTACAGGCACGGTTCGCTTCTGGAAGGGATTGCATCCGGCGACCAGCATCCGGGTCCGTATTCCTTGGGGAACGTTCACTACCGCCGGTCCTGCAACTGTGACTTTTACTGAGGCGGGAGGTAGCACGTCAAGCTACAGTTGCAGCAGAAAGTCGCACTGCTTCCGCGACTTGGCCCTCGAGGTCGACGTCTGTCAATCCGTAAACGAGGCTCCGCTTCTACCCAGCTACGACACGCACTCCCATCCAACTCGGCCTGCTGGTCTGCCGAGACGGACGCTAACGACCGAGGAGGCCTACAGGGAGGCAGGTATCTGCGTGTCGATTCGTCCTAACCCCACTTTCATCGACGACAGCGCGGCCCAGTTCGCTACCTGGTCAGCCGCAGAGTTGCACGATGCTATGGAGGTGTCCTTCAGTCAATTTTCCGGCACGTGGCCGAACTGGCAGATGTGGGGACTACTGGCAGGCACGTTCGATGATCCTCTCACAGGAGGCATCATGTTCGACGCTGGTGCAGCTTTTGGCGGTGCTGGCGAGCCTCCGGAGCGGCAGGGGTTTGCCGTTTTCCGCGACCACTCGTGGTTCGATGATCTGGTGCCGAATCCCGCCAACGACGCTCAAGCCGAGGCGATGCGAAAGTTTCTCTACACCTACGTCCACGAAGCGGGGCACGCCTTTAACTTCCTGCATTCTTGGAATAAGAACCGCCCGGATTCTTTATCGTGGATGAACTACGATTGGCGCTACGACAACCGGAATGGCGCCAACAGCTTCTGGTCAAACTTCGGGTTGAGATTCGACGACGAAGAACTAATCCACCTGCGACACGGCGACCGTACGTCCGTTGTCATGGGCGGCGACCCGTGGGCTTCGGGCGGTCACCTCGAGTCACCACCGGGAGCGATGTCCCAGCTAGAAGGCACGGGACCAGTAGAGTTCTTGCTGCGGTCCAAAGGATACTTCGAGTTCATGGAGCCCGTGGCCATCGAGTTCAGGATCAGGAATCTGTTCGAAGACTTTCCTTTCGATCTCGACACGCGGCTCGACCCAGAGTATGGAGGCGTAGCCGTCTATATCCGCCGCCCCGACAGCCAGATCGTCCAGTACGATCCTATTCTGTGCAAACTCGCCACTCCGGACATTCGAACGTTGCAGCCTCCCAATCAAGCTGCCGAGGGCGAAGATCGTTACAGCGAGGAGGTTTTTCTCAGCTACGGCCAATACGGCTTCTACTTCGATGAGCCGGGAGAATATCTCGTGCGGGCGGTGTACCAGGGAGCCGGAGACCTGTTAATCCCCTCCAACGTTCACCGAGTGCGGGTCGGATATCCGCAATCTACGGACGAAGAGCGACTAGCCCAGGATTTCTTCACCTATGGGGTAGGCATGAACCTGTACCTAGGAGGTTCCCGTTCGCCGTTCCTTTCTCAGGGCATGGACGTACTTGAGGAAATGGCCGACCGTTACAAGGATACGCTGCGAGGCGCAAAGGCGGCGACCACCGTGGCCGCTAGTGTGGCGCGGCCCTTCTTCCACCTTCAAGAGGGTGTCATGACCAAGATCCACGACGCCGAGCCCGAAAAGGCCCTGGCCCTGACGGAACCTGCGGTCGAGTTGTATAGGAGAGAAGAGGCCAAAACACTCAATCTTAGCTACCATCAGCTCGTGAACAGCCGTGTCAAGTCTCTGAAAGCGCTTGGCGACGACGACAAAGCAAAGGAGGAACTTGCCGCGCTTCACGACGACTTGGAGGGTAGAGGAGTTAACGAGGTGGTGCTGGCGGATATAAGGGCTTCCCAAGAGAGCCTCTGAGGATACTGCCAGAGGGAATGGACGATAGATGAGGCGGCAGGGTGCGAGGGCGTACCCTGCCAGCTTCTGCATTCACAACTCATAGAAGGAGAAATAACCACACTTGGGCAGGTGATTTCAGCCCATTTATACAGCGAAGAGCCGCCGCAGTGTAAAGGACACGGTCACAACCGAGGAGGCTCTGCAAGCACGCCTCTCCCACCAGCTGAAGGATAGAGAGTGGGCTCCCTCTACAAGACAATAGTCCCGTCTTCGCCACGGAGGTGAGAACGTCCATAAACTCCTCCAACCTGGGGCAGCGATCCTTCGCGCCGCTCCGTAATCGGGCGGGACTGCCAAGGGTCGCAACTTACCAAGAACACGCCAGCACGCTCAGCGACAGGTGGGAACCCATTATTCACTCTATGGATTTTACCTGCAAAAACGGTAGTTTTGGAAGTGGAGCCGAGGGGAGTCGAACCCCTGACCTCCACCGTGCAAAGTCAAGTCCTCTGGTTCACAGAGGTTCGCCGACGTTCAAAAATCCGTATAACTAAGCCTTTTCCGCGCTAGGCGTACGCAGGTGATCTTTCCCGTATCTACCTGCACTGGTGTACTGGC
>JALYGY010000156.1 GCA_030776865.1 Actinomycetota bacterium
GGCGTGGTCCGAGATTCAGCAACCCGATAAGCTCCCCCTGGCTCACCAGCGGCACAACCAGTTTCACCTCTGCAGCCCTCATCGCCCGCAAACCAGGGGAGTCGAGGTCGAGCTTCTCTACCTCGACTACCCCCGAGGCGTTGGCGAGGTAGGCGAGGATGGGGTCGTCCGGCGCTATCTCCAGATCCAGCGCCGCTATCGCCGCGGTCGCCTTCTCCGTATGCTCCCTTGCACGCCCCGGCGACCTCAACCACAGCGAGACGTGGGTCGGCTGCATCGTCTCCCTCACCACCCGCACCAGGTCGTCCCTCAAGGTGTCGAGGTCAGTCTCTTCTCTGAGCTTGGCAGAGAAGGCTTCGAGGGTCTTGCCCGCATCGTACTTCCTGCGGTAGAAACGGTGGTCGATAAATGTCTGGATGCGGCGCCTCAGAGAATTGAACAAAGCGGCTATCGCCAGGGTTGAGATGACGATGGCAAGTTGTGGCTGCTCGTCTTGGCCGGTAAGCGCCCGGAAAACATTCTGTAGTAGCACCACGCTGCTGAGGTAGACGAGGGCAAGTATCCCCGTCAGCGTGCCATAAACGAGGGTACGGTTTATGAGGAGGTCTATGTTGTAGAGGCGGTACTTGAGGACAGCGACGCCTACGGCAACCGGTATGCCCGCGAATAAGAGGCCGCCCATCGTAGGCCGCACCACTTCGTCCAAGATGAGGGAATCTACCCGGATCAAGGAGTCGATTAGAAGCCACGCAGTGAGCGCCGAAGCGGCGTAGGCCAGCCACTTTATCTGCTGGCGCTCCTCGCCCACCGAGCGGTGGAAGCGAACCACAAGGCTCAACGCCGAAGCGAAAATGACCCCGAAATATATCACCGTGGCGACCTCGTCGAACAGGTCAGAAACCGGCCATAGCGCCACGATACCCAGCGGATAGACGATGTCCCAAACCCTTGTCGGGCTCGGCAAGAACGCGGAGGATACAGGCCCGACGACGGCGAGCACGACGGCGAGCCCAGCGATCCACCGCCAGTGAGATGAGACCAGGCGCCCATCCGGGAAGTAGAGCGGCAAAAAGGAGAGCAGCAGTAAGAGGCCGGGTACGTAGACCCAACTGGCCAACCAGGCTATCGCCCGGACCAGGGGCATGGTGAAGGGGTTGGTGATGAGACCGTAGATAGCGTACTGCAGCGAGAATTCCTGGAGGGCAAAGATCGCCCCGCCGGCCAGGAGGATCCAGCCGACCGTCTTGGCTGACCTACTACGGGTGGTGACTACTCCGCCGACCAGCGCGCACAAGACTACGGCAACGAGGTAGATCAAAGGATAGATGTCGGTGTCGTTGAGGATGGCGAGCGCGACGGCGCAGACTATCAGGGTCAGGCTCAGCGCGCACACTAACCATGCGAGCCAACTGAGGGGGGTGTGCTTGCCCATCCTACCTATCGTGCACCTCGGGTTGTGCTCCTCGATTGCAGACGGTCGCCGCCAGTCAATCGATGGCGTTTCCAGATTACATCTTACACTGCGGCGTCTATGCCGAGGGGATTTAGCAGCGCACTCCCCGGCTCCGCGAGCAGCGTGGCGATGGCGTACTCGGCGACGAAGAGGCGCACGGCTCCTAAAAGGCCTATGGTGCAGGAGAGCCAGCCTATGGGGTTCACCCTCTCACCCACTTGTCGAATCTTTCCATCACCGCTTCTCGGTTGTTATCCCACCATACGGGGTTATACGTTACCCCCACGTCTCGGTATGCCGTAGGCAGTTGGGGGGCCACTTGTGGATCTACCTTGGGAATCGACTCTTTGTTTATCGGTGCATATTCAATAAACTCGGAGAGCCGGTGGTTGTTCTCTGCGGATACGCAGTAGGCGATAAGCTCCATCGCCTCACCCTTGTTGGCTGTTCCTTTTGGAACTACTAGATAGTCGGCGGTCTGCAGGTTCTGATTCCACTGAATCTTAAGTGGGACTCCCGCGTCGATCTCCGTCTGTGCTCGCCCATTCCAAGCCGACGCAAGCGCCACCTCACCATCAGCGAGCTGCTGCTGTAACTGGCTACCGGTTTCCCACCACACAATTTGATCCTTGATAGTGTCGAGTTTGTTTAGCGCCCGGTCCACATCGAGCGGGTAAAGGTTCTCCGGCGCCACCCCGTCGCCTAGCAACGCTACCTCCAGGGTTTCCGATGGGCTCTTACGGAGGCCGCGCCGTCCAGGGAACTTCCGGGTGTCGAAGAGGTCGGCCCAGCTGCTTGGAGTGCCCTCCACTTGCTCGGTGTTGTAAGCCAGAACGTTCGCGTAGAGCATGCAAGCAATCCGGTACTTGCTGGCATACCCTTCCAGGATAGGCTTTTTGTCTATAACGGAGTAGTCGAGCGGCTCGAGTAGGTTTCCTGTGCGCTCGAGCCCAAAGTCGTTGCTGACGTTTACCACGTCCCAGGTCACCAGTTTGTTCTCTACCATGGATTGCAGCTTGGCGTAGTCGGTAGGTGAGTCTTGGCGAATCTCGGTGCCGGTCTCTTTAGAGTAGGGTTTGAGCCAAGCGTTTGCCTGCGCCCTCTGGTAATCACCGCCAGAGCTTGCGAAGACCAATCCTTTGTCCGCAGAACCGCCGCCAGAACCGTCGCCGCCTTCGCACCCGAGGGTGCCGAGCAGCGTCGCCCCGGCCACTCCGAGCCCGCTCAACTTGAGGAACTCGCGGCGACTTAGCCCTGTAGTAGCGAGTGCCCCCGAGTTCTTCATCGTCTGCGCCTTTCTTCGTTTGGCCGTTCGCTTGAAACAAACGACAGCAACATGCGCCTCATGCGCTAGCTAGCTCCTTATCGTTCCTTGACGCCCTCCTCATTTGGATTGCTCCGTTACCAAGAACTGTGGCAGTACCCTTTGGGGCAGCACATCGTCAGAACTACCTATTTATCCTGTGGGGGTACCTATTATTTATTGAGGAGGGTACCTACCAATGACCCAAATTCACCCAACCTCTAACACTGCGTAGTGTAGACGGAGTTCGGGGAATAAGGAAGCTCGGGAGGGAGGCGTTCGCCGCCGCCTGGGCCGCGGGAGAGGACCTTCCCCTGGAGCGGGCCGTCGCCGAGGCGCACACCGTCGCGGTAGATGCCAGCCGGTGGTCCGCTCATGCCGAGCCGGATCCTCGCCCCTCCGGTGCTCTGGGCGGTCTGAGCCCGCGCGAGCTGGAGGTTCTTGGGCTGGTGGCCGAGGGCTTGACCAACGCGGAGGTCGCCCAGAGGCTCTTCCTGAGCCCCCGCACGGTAAACGCCCACCTCAATTCCATCTACCACAAGCTGGGGGCAGGATCGCGCAGTGCGGCGGTGCGCTTCGCCGTCGAGCACGGCCTCGTCTGGCCTTCTTATCTTCTAGGTATCTCACCTAGATCGCTCATCTCTCCCCAATTAAGTAGGTGCCCCTCCCCTAAAATAGGTATCCCTATTAAGGTAGTTTTGACAATGTGGCTCCCTAAAGGGGTCTGCCACCATGTTCTCGATGATGGAGCAACCACAGGGGGTCGCCCCAGGACGAAAGGAGGCAGCGCACGATGCGGCGCATGTGCAACGATAAATGGACGCGGAGGGTCGCCGGCTGGCATCATGTGGACACAAGGGTAGAGCGTCGAGCGAGGAGGCGTAGATGATGAGCATCTTCCCGACCAAGATACTCCTGGCCACCGACGGCTCCAGGGAGGCGGAGCTAGGTGCCACCACCGCCGCCGCCTTGGCCAAGGGCACCGATTCCGAGCTGCACGTTGTCCACGTCGGACCCTTTATGCCGATGTTGTTCTCCTCCATGGAGGAGGAGCCGGCGCGCATGGCGCGAGAGGCTCGCAAGACCCTCGACGGCGCAGTGGGACAGCTCGAGGCCGCCGGTGGCGACGTTGAGCAAGCACACCTCAAGGCGGGAGGTGCCTCCGAGGAGATAGTCGCATTAGCCGAGGAGCTTGGCGCGGGCCTCATAGTGATGGGCAACCGCGGCCGGGGCGGGGTGAGGAGGGCCTTGATGGGCAGCGTCTCCGACTCCGTCGTCCGCCACGCTCACTGCCCGGTCCTAGTGGTGCGTGCGGAGCCTATCGTCTTCCCGGCCAAAATCCTCGTGGCCACCGACGGCTCTAAGGAGGCGGAGCTGGCCTCCTCCTCGGCCGCCGACCTGGCCGAGAGAACGGGCTCTGAGCTGCACGTCGTCTATGTGGGGCACATGCCGCCCGTCTTCTACGAGTCCCCGGGCGCCACAACGCTCGACCTGGATCTCCAAAGAAGGATGCAAGAGCGCGCTGAGGAAGAGGCCAGGACGAGGCTCGACGAGCAGGTGCAGCGGGTAAGGGGGGCCGGTGGCGAGGTAGCAGGGGTGCACGCGAGGGTCGGTAGGCCCGATGCAGAGATCGTGGGGCTGGCCGAGGAGCTTGGCGCTGGGCTCATCGTTTTGGGGAGCCGCGGCCTCGGGCCCTTGAGGAGCGCGCTAATGGGCAGCGTCTCCGACTCCACCGTCCGCCACGCTCGCTGCCCCGTCTTGGTGGTGCGCGAGTAAGGACGCCGTCGAGCGCCCTGTGCATCGCCTGACGCATCCATCGCATCGAGATAAGGGCAACGCTCACCGAGAAGCGCCGTCCGCCCGAGGCTGTGCTGGAACCCATCTGCGAACGTGCGCGAAGCTAGTGCTATGCAGGCAACGGTAGAGCTGGCCCGGCGGATAGCAGGACGGCTCGGGGAGATCGAGGGCGTCGTGTCGGTCGCCCTGGGGGGTTCGTGGACGCGTGGAGAGGCCCATCCCGACTCGGATGTGGACCTTGGCATCTACTACCGTCCCGAAAATCCTCCTCGGATCACGGATCTCCGGCTGCTGGCTCGAGAGCTGGACGACCGCCACCCACCGGATGCCGTAACGGATTTCGGCGAGTGGGGACCCTGGATAAACGGCGGTGGCTGGCTTACCATCACAGGTCGAAGGGTGGACTGGTTATACCGGGACCTCGACCTGATCGAGCACACCGTCGGCGAGTGCAGCGTCGGGCGTCCTTCTGTCTACTACCAGCCAGGCCACCCACACGGCTTCCATACACACATCTACATGGGTGAGGTCCACTACTGTCGTCCGCTCCACGACCCGGAGGGCGTACTGAAGTCCCTGAAGAATGCGACCAGGAACTACCCGGCCCGCCTGAAGCGCGCCCTGATCCGGGGCCAGCTCTGGGAAGCCCGCTTCGCGCTCGATACCTGCCGAAAATCGGCGGCGCGGGGCGACGCCTTCTACGTCGCCGGCTGCCTGTTCCGGTGCGCAGCCTGCATGATTCAGGCCCTCTTCGCGCTGAACGAGCGGTACCTGATAAACGAGAAAGGCTCCGTCGAGGCTACGGATTCCCTCCCCCTGCGTCCCACCCACTTCAAAGGGACCGTCAACTGCGTGCTCGCGCGACCCGGCGAACGCCCGGAGGAGCTGAAGCGCAGCGTCGGACGCCTCGAAGACCTCCTCAAAGGCGTAGACGAACTCTGCGCCGAACCTCTGCGCGGGCCGAACGAGCGGATATGAGAGCTTTGTTCAGCTATTCCCGGCGTACCGTTCGTCGTGTTCGCGACGCTGGCGGTCCATGCGGCGGGCGGCTTCGAGGACGTCTTGCGGGTAGAGGCTGCGGAGGGCCCCGGTCTCCAGGACCTGATCCACGGAGTGCTCGGGGATCATCATCCACCCGGCCGCGTGCGGCACGGGCAGCGGCTTGTTAAGCGTGCGGCAGACCATCCAGACGATCCACCGCCCCGGGCGCGAGCCGGACAAGAACCTCAAAGACCACACCTCCCGTTGGGCTGCCGCCGGAGTGGTCATTCTAGCGTAGCGGATCGCAAGCGGGTTTGCGAATGGGAGACAGAAGGGTCGCTCGAAGCGGGGCGTAGCCGATAGGGATAGACTTCGACCATGGCAGCGATCGCGGGGTGGCTGTGGCCGCGAGAAGGCCCGTTCGGCGGGACGGCTGCGGACATAGGACCCTTGGATGGGGTCGGCTGGGCGCTGCTGTTGGCGCTCGTCTTCCTCCTCTGGGCGGTCCGCAGGCTCGGGAAGCCCAAGCTAGAAGAGGAGCGGCGAGCGGTGGCTGCGGAGAACCGCCGCAAGGCGCGCCGCCTCTACGAGGAGGCGTTTGGCGCCGGGGACTTCTTCGTGATAGACGAAGTGGTCGCCGAAGGGTTCTTCGACCACCTCGGACGGCGCCACGGTCCGGAGGGGTTCAAGCGTTCCGTCACAAGTCTTCGCCGCAGCTTCCCCGACCTGCGCGTCTCGGTAGAGGAGCAGAGCACCCAGGGCGACACGGTCACGACCCGCTGCACGCTGCGTGGCGTGGACAGGGGCGGGGTGCTCTGGTACCCGCCGACCAACAAACGCGCCGCCTTCGCGGCGGTCTACACCGACCGCTTCTCGGGTGGCATGATCGTCGAGCACCGGGGAGAGTCGGACACGGCTGACCTGCTGGAGCAGCTCGGACTGCCACCGCGCGACGCTTAGGAGACCTCGGCCGAGGAATACGTACCGCGGCTTCGGCCTCGTCTCAAGTACAATAACTCATCGTGAACAGGGAGACTTTGGATTTCTACGAGTTGGTAGAGCGGGCGCTGGAGGGGCTGCCGCCGGAGCTTTCGGCCCTCCTGGACAACGTGGCGATCGTGGTTGACGACTGGCCGGGGTATTCGACGCCGCTCGTGGCGGACGATCCCGACAACACGCTCTACGGATTGTACGAGGGGGTGCCGCTTACGCAGAGGGGCGCAGGGTACTACGGTACTCTGCCGGACAAGATCACGATCTTCCGGGGGCCTCTGGAGCGGGATTTCTCGCAAGAGGAGCTCGAGGAGCAGGTCCGGATCACGGTCGTGCACGAGGTCGCCCACCACTTCGGCTTCGATGAGGACCGTCTGGAGGAGTTGGGGTGGGGGTGAGAGAGGAGGTCGGCGGCTCCGTCGAGATCGAGCAGCGCATGGACGCGCCGGCCGGGAAGGTAGCCGCCTTTATCGGGGACTTCCGCAACGCGAAGGAGTGGATGGTCGGCGTCGAGAGCATCGAGCAGCTCGGAGAGAGAGACTACCGCCTCACGCTCGAGAGCCCCATCGGCAGGATCGAACCCGAGGCAGAGGTGGTCGAGCATGGGCCGCACACCATAGCCTGGGTCTACACCTCCATGATCGAGGGCGGCGGCCGGGTGGACGTCCGGCCCGAGGCGGATGGCTGCGTGGTCACCTACACGGGCGAGTTCCGGCTAAAGCGCAGACTCCTCGACCGGGCGGCTCGCTTGGTCGGCGTGGAGCGCTTCGCCCGCAAGAACGGGGAGCGCTCCCTCTCGCGCCTCAAGCACCTGATGGAGGCCCGCCGCTACTCATGAGCGTGGGGCTCATCGAGATCCTGCTGGTGTTCCTCGTGTTCTTGGTCCTGGGTCCCAGGCGCATCGCCGACCTCCTGCGCTCCTTGGGCCGCGGAGCCCACGACTTCGTGGACGCGCTGGGACGCGACAAGAAGCGAGAGCTGCCCGAAGACGAGCAAGAGGGCGAACGCGATTAAAGGCTTCAGGCATCAGGTGTCAGGCATCAGGTGTCGGTTCGTGTTCGAGACCGCTTTCGTCCTCCAACGCCTTGCTGATGCCTGTAGCCCGAAGCCTGACACCTATAATCCCAGCAACACCCTCCCGCCGGGGCCGACCCGGGCGTTCGGTGGTTGGCGCTCCACCCCCGAGAGGTCCTCTCCGGCGCTCTTCAAGTAGACGCGGGGTTCCTCGACGGCGAGCCCCGGGTTCGCGGCGTAGGTCTGGCGGGTGACACCCTGCCAGGTGAAGCTCAGGAGCACGCAAGGTTCTTCGCCCTCTTCGAGGTCCACGTAGACCTCCGGCTGCCCCAGGGTTCGGGAGAGCGCGTTCATCGAGCGGCGTTGCTCGGAATCGTTGAAGAGGTCTATACCCGCCCGCAGCCGGTTGGCGGGCTCGGCGAGGCGCTCCCTGAACTCGTACTCCGCCTCGAGCTCGGTACGGAGATCCTCGATGGTGGCGCGCAGCTCGGCGGCCTCGCTCTCCCGCTCTTCGAGGTCCCTCTCGAGGCCCTCGATCCTGCGGAAGGCGTCCTCCAGCGCCCCATCCTTGCGGGCCGCGAGCTGCTCGGTATCCTGCCGTAAATCCTCCAACTCCTCGGCGCGGCGCTCGAGGAGGTAGTCGCGGCGGGCGAGCTCGCCATCCTTGCGTTCGATCTCGCGTTGCAGGCGCGCCACCTGGCGATCGAGCCCCTCTCTGCGGCGGCGACGGCCTCGGGATTCCTCTTCGAGGTCCCGGATCCGCTCCTTCAGCCGGGCCCGCTCCCGCTCCAGAGACGCGATGTGCCCCTCGCCCGCCGCAGAGGAGGCGCGCGCCTCCTCGGCGGCGAGCCGGGAGGCGGTGATCTGCTCGAAGAGCTCCCCGATGTGGTTGTTCTTGATCTCGAGCCGCGCCTTGAGCTCTTCGGGATCGGACGTCTCCCCCTGCGGAACCTCGACCTCGGCGGTGTCTTCTACCGGCTCTGGCGGCTTCCCGTCCATTCCGTTCCGGTCCCGGTTCTCCAAGGTCCCCTACTCCTCTTCGCTGGATCCCTCTCCGGGCTTCTCGGACCTGGCTCGCGCCCCGGTCTGCTCACCTGGCTCCGTCCCTCTCTCGGGGGGCCCCTCGCGCTCCGGCTTCTCGGCTTCATTCTCGGTCCGGGACTCGGGCTTGCCCCCGTTCTCCGGCCCTTCTTTCCCTCCCGGCGCAGGCTTCTTGAGGGACTGGCCGGCTTCTCGAGCAGCTCTGCGCTCCGCCTTGATCCGCTCGCGCTCTTCGGCGCTCATTTTCTTTGGCCGCTCCCCGTCTCCGGCAGCCTTCTCGGACGCCGCTGTTTGCGCCTGCTGACCGGTCTTGACCGACTTGCCGGCCTCGCGGGCGGCCCGGCGCTCTGCCTTTATGCGCTCGCGCTCCTCGGCGGACATCTTCTTGGGTCCCTCACCACCCTCCGCGGCGGCCTTCTCCTTCTGTTCCTTCGTCTCCTCGGCCCCTTTGGGGAGACCGGTGATCTCGCTGACCTTCGCGAGGATCTCCTCCACCGGAGGACGCTCGACTGTCCAGGCGTGGACTACCTTGTGGTCGCTCCCGACGATAAAGACGGCCGGCCTGGCGTACTCGCCGTGCTCTCTGTCCTTCTCCAGCAGGCCCCACTGCCGGGTCGTGACCCTGACGTAGTCGTAGAGCACGTAGCTCTTTATGCCCGAAGCGCGGACGAACTCCCGCGCTTCGTCCGGCTCGAGGAGTCCGATACCTACTACGGAGGCCGCTGCGTGGTTGATCTCGTCCTCCTTTTCGGAGAGCGCCTTGAAGTACGCGACGTCCTCCTCGGACCGCGGCCCCCGAAAGAAGACCACGACCACGGGCCCGCGCGCGGTGCGCATGCTCAACCGCAGCTGCCCTCCCTGGGCGCTTGGCAGGTTGAACTCCGGGGCATCCGCCCCAACCTCCGGCACCGCGATGTCCTTGCGCCGCGTGAACAATCCGTCCCTCCTTGCGCGTATAAAAGCCCGCC
>JALYGY010000157.1 GCA_030776865.1 Actinomycetota bacterium
GAGATCCGCTGGTGCGATAACGACCAGCTCGCCGTAAGAGACATAACCGCGGAAGAGTGCCCCTTCTGCGGCCAGAGGACCCGCGTGCGGCCCCTCACCGACGTCCTTGTGGACCTGGCCGCCGCCCGCGGCGCCCGCCTCGACTTTATGCTCGGCGAGAACGAGAATACCGACACTCTGCGCGACGAGTTCGGGGGAGTCGCAGGCCTCACCCGTTTCTAGCCCTCGAGCTTCGAACGCTTCCCGCACCGCTCGCGTGTACCTCGCCGCGGCCTTAAAGAAACGGCAAATTCCCCCATCAAACTAAAAACAAACACGTGTTTCGCCCAAAAGGTACACCAAATCGCTGGTACTTCGGTGCTACGCTTGGTACGATACCTGCATGGGTGAGCGCTCGCGGATAATGAAACGCAGGCGCCAGAGCAGGCTCTACGCTAGCATCGTCGCCGCAGGCCTGATCCTCGTCGGCGCCCTCCTCGTCGGGATAAACATCCTGGGGACGAGCGACGAGCCGGTCGAGAGAGCCGCTACCCCCGGCACGAACCTGGTAAATGAGACCGAGGATCTCCAGAGGGCGGCGGAGCAGGAAGCGGCCTTCGTGGCGAGCGCCAGGAAAGCCGCCGCCGAGGAAGCGGCGAAGCAGGAAGCCACCGAGAGGGAAGCAGCCCCTCCCCAGGCAGCTCCTTCCCAGGCGGCTGTTCCGCCCGATACCACGATGTATCTGACCATTCCCGGCCTCGGGCTCTACGACATCCCGGTGCTGGAAGGCAGCTCGGAGGCGGTCCTGTCGCAGGGCGTCGGTCACGTGCCCGGAACCGGCTACCCTTGGGCGCCCGGTTCCAACACCTACATAGCGGGCCACCGTCTCGGCTACCCCGGCACCATAAGCGACCACGTTTTCTGGGACCTGCCCTCCCTGGCCCTGGGCGACCAGGTCATCCTGGAGGACTCCCTCGGGCAGACCTACACCTACCAGGTCAGCGAGATCCTCGAGGTGGCGCCGACCGACCTCTCGGTGACGGGGGCCACGGGAAGCGACATAGTCTCGCTGCAGACCTGCATCGAGAACTACGGTGATTACTGGACCCCCGGTCCCAACTGGTTCGCCCGCTACATAGTCCGGGCCGAGCGGGTCGTCTAGTTCTCCTCTCTACCTGACAGCGGGGGATGACCCCGCCCATCTGAGCTACTCGTCCAGCACCTGCTGGCTCCCGACCCGGGAACGCCCAAACCTCCCCCGGTACGTGTTCGAGTAGCAAACGGCGGTGGTCTGCTAGAGTTGTCGGGGTGGGTAGGTACGCGGAGGTGTGGAGGCGGTTCGTCAGCGAGCGCCGCTTGGAGTTCGGCGGGCACATGGACCCCGGCTGGAGCGAGGGGCACGCGCTCTCTGCGTCCCTCATGGTCCCGGTCGAAGCAGCGCGGTTTAGTGAGGGTCTCGAGCCTTTAAGGGACGCGCTGCGCCCTTTTCCGTTCGTCTCGCTCCACCCGGACCACTTCATGCACATCACGCTGCTACTTCTAGGCTTTCTCGTGGAGGAGCCGCGGGAAGAGGACGAAGTCTCCCGCGAGAGGCTCAAAGAGATAGAAGCCAGCGCCCGGCGCGCCCTGTCTGGCTTTCCAGCTTTCACGGTCCAGCTCGCCAACCTGAATGCCTTCCCCGGCGCCGCGTTCGTCGAGGTATACGACGACGGGATGCTGGACCGGCTGCGGGAGGTACTGTGCGCGAGCTGCGGGCTAGAGAAACCCTCCGGGCCGCCGCACCTGACCGTCGCCTACTTTCAGGCCGCGGACGGTACGTCCACTCCCGAGAGCCTGATCTCCGCCATAGCGCGCTACAGGGAGTGGGACGTCGGGCAACTCGCAGTCGAAAGCGTGGAGGCGACCGTCCTCGACCTCCGCCTCGATTACCCTGAGCCCGAGACCCTGGCGCAGATGCCGCTGGGGGGAGGTATCAGTCGCCAGGCTCCAGGTATCGGCTAGAGGGGGGGCGAGACCACCGCGGTGAGCACATAGCGCCGTCTCGGACCGACGGGGTGTCTTCTGCAGCCTGAGTCTCCCCTAGCTTTTGAGTAGCTCTGGTGTAAGCAGCCAGCGCAACTCGCCGGCGCCCGGGTCGGGCGCGCCATCGAACCCGATGCAGGCCACGCCGCCCTTTTCGAGCCCGATCTCCAGCCCGTCGCCTCTCCCGGTGAGCAAGTACGCGGCGAGCTCGTGCAGCCCGGGCCTGTGGCCGACCACGGCGACGGCGCTCGCGCCCGCGTGATCCTGCAGCGCGAGCGCGGCCTTCTCCGGCGGGAGGGTGGGCTCGAGCACCGGGGACGGTTCGGGCGCGGGCCAGGAGTCCAGCTCGGAGAGTATCTCCGCCGTCCGCCACGCCCGCTGATACGGGCTGCTGAGGATGACGTCAACCCGGGGCACCAGCCGGACCAGCCCGCGAGCCGCGAGCCGGAACTCTCTCTCACCCTCGGGCGTGAGTGGGCGCTTGCTGTCGTCGGGCCAGCGGTCGGAGTCGCGCCTGGAGGCCGCGCCGTGGCGGACGAGGTAGATCTCCACGCGGTCCTACCGTCCGGCCCTCTCGTCGGAACCTTCGCGCCTCTCCCTGGGGCCGAGGTTCGACACTCTCGGCGGGCTCAGTCCGGCAGCGGAGAGCCCCGTCTCGAACTTGGAGGTTTGTGTCGGACGGAGATTCAGCGCATCACGCAGCCCATCTACGAACTCTACGAGGCCCTCGTGGAGCTCGGCGTCCGAGTCCACCTCGACCTCGACGCGGCTCTGTCGGATCGGCGCCCTGGCAGCACCAGAGAACTCCGACTCGTCGAGCGCGACCTCACCGACGGCGGCGTTCTTCTCGGAGGGCCTTTCGAGATGGAGCGCGAAGGGCCGCCGGCGGGTGTGGACCTCGAAGAGCGGGCGCAGGTCTCGGTCGCCCGCGAGCCTCAGCAGGCGTTCGCCGACCGGGTCGGGGACCTTCTCCAGGGTCTCCGTACCGCCACCCCTCAGCGGTACGGAGATCTCACGCCGCCGCCGGAGGGCGCCCTCGGCGGGTGCCAGGGACTTCATCGTCGCCTCGACGCCCTCGCCGTCCCGGCGGACGCGCAGGACGCAGCCCGCGCGGTAGAGGCGCCAGTCCTCCGTGTCGTAGTATGTGTCGTTCAGCTCTCTTGTCGCTCCGGAGATGAGGGATAAGCCGGAGCTAGAACGGTGTTGTTCTAGCCAGCACTCTACCCTTTCGAGGTCGGCTGCCTCGAACTGCCACTCGATCTCCTGGTGATCAAGTATCTGCTTGTGCATGTAGTTGGCTATCACCTCGGCTAACGCCGCCTCTCCAGAGGCGGGCTATCGTAGCACCCGTCTCCTGCGCCGGTCAACCGTGTGTGGGTCCGGCCTAGATCCGCGAGGAGCGACCCACACGAGGGCGGGCGGATGAACCTCTAGAATCCCTCTTCGAGTAGTATCGCCTGGCTGTCTACTGGCTCCTCGCCCTCCCCCGGGTGGAGCCGCTCGAAGGAGCCGTCGGGCTCAAGCTCCCAGGCGTTGACGGTGTCGGCGAGCTGGAGCTCGAGGAGTCTCCGGACCTTCTCGTGGTGGCGCGCCTCGCGCAAGGGGAAGAGCTGCTCGACCCTACGGTCCAGGTTGCGCTGCATCAGGTCGGCTGACCCCAGGTAGATCTCCTCTTCCTCCCCCTCCCCGAAGGCGAAGGCGCGGGCGTGCTCCAAAAAGCGCCCTACGAGCGAGACCACCCGGATGTTCTCGCTGATGCCTTTGAGTCCGGGTCTGAGGCAGCAGATGCCGCGGATGATAAGGTCTATCCTCACCCCGGCCTGCGATGCCTCGTAGAGCGACTCGATGATCCGGGGATCCGTGAGCGAGTTCATCTTGCACGTGATCCGGGCGGGCTCTCCTCCGCGCGCCTTCTCCGTCTGCTCCTCGATAAGGTGCACGATGCCCTCGCGCAGGCCTAGAGGTGCGACGAGCAGCTCGTGGTACTCCTCCTGCTCGGAGTAGCCGGTCAGGTAGTTAAAGAGATCCGAGGCGTCCTCGGCGAGGCTCGGGTCGTCGGTGAAGTACGAGAAGTCCGTGTAGATACGAGCGGTCGAGGGATTGTAGTTCCCGGTGCCCATGTTCACGTAGCGTCTGAGACCCGAGCCCTCGCGCCGGACGACGAGGCAGACCTTGGCGTGCGTCTTGAGGCCGACGATGCCGTAGGCGACGTGCACGCCCCGCGACTCGAGCCGTCGCGCCCAGGTGATGTTCGGCTCCTCGTCGAAGCGCGCCTTCAGCTCCACGAGCACGGCTACCTGCGTCTGCTCGTCGCGGGCCTCCGAGAGCGCCTCGACTATCGGGGAGTTGGAGCCGACGCGGTAGAGGGTCTGCTTGATGGCGAGGACGTTGGGGTCGGAGGCGGCAGCCCTTACGAACTCCACTACGGGTGCGAAGGAGTCGTAGGGATGATAGAGCAAGATATCTCCCTGGCGTATAGCAGAGGTGATCGAACGCGCGCTCCGGATCTCGGAGGGCACCCGCGGCGTCAGGGGTGGGTAGAGCAGGTCCGCCCTGTCGAGGTGCGTGAGCTCCTCGAGGTCCGCGAGCCCTACCGGCTCGGGCACGGCGTAGACGGAGCCCTCATCTATCCCGAGGTTCAGGGCGAGCCACTCGCGCAGGTCCACCGGCATCGCCTCGGTGACCACCAGCCTGACGCTCTGCCCGAACCAGCGGCTCTCGATCTCATCCTCTATGGCCTGCAGCAGGTCCGCGGCCTCGTCCTCCTCTATGACGAAGTCCGCGTTGCGCGTCACCTGGAAGACGTAGCTCGCAGCCACCCCCTTGCCCGGGAACAGCTCGTCCAGATTGGCCGCTATGACCTCCTCGATCCTCACCAGCCGTACCCCCGGGCGATCCTTGCCGTCGAGGCTCTCTTCGGGTAGGCGAACAAAGCGGTCTATGGTGGTCGGCACCTTCACGCGGGCCATCACCTTGTGGCCGTCGTCCTCGATGACGACCAACAAGTTCAAGGAGAGGTTGGAGATGTGCGGAAAGGGATGGGCCGGGTCTATGGCGAGCGGGGTCAGGATCGGAAGCACCTCCCGGGCGAACCTCTCGCGCAGGTCTCTCTTCTCCACCCTCTGGAGGTCCTCGTGAGAAACGACGCGTATGCCCTCCTCCTCGAGCGCCGGGAAGATCTCGCCCTTCAGCACGCGGCGCTGCTCGGCGAAGAAGCCCTCTGTGTGGTCGTGGACGCGGGTGAGCTGCTCCTCGGGGGTCATGCCGTCGGGGACCGGGTTCGGCAGCTCGGAGGCGACCTGCTGCTGGAGCCCGGAGACCCGGATCATGAAGAACTCGTCGAGGTTTGTCTCCGAGATCGAGACGAACCGGACCCGCTCCAACAGGGGGTGACGCTCGTCTCGTGCCTGCGCCAGGACCCGGTCGTTGAAGGCGAGCCACGAGAGCTCGCGGTTTATGTACAGGGACGGATCCGAAAGGCTCGGTCTGCGCGCTACGTCCGTCATGTTTTTGGAACCATTCCCTCCCCAGCGCACAAGCGATGCACCGTGAACTCTTGCACCACCCATGATACCGCCTCATCCCACAAGGTGGTATATTGCGACGAGTTGGGAATCATTCTCATTTGTCGGACAAGCATCTGTCCGGCGTGGGTCGGAAAGGGGACTGGAGGAGACCATCTCCAGAAAGAGAGAGAAGAGGGCTGAAAAGGGGCGTGCAAGGTCGAACGGTGCCCTCGCGAGCCTGCCGCTTTCGAAACCCGACGCGAAGGTTCGGGACTACGACGTCCACGTGCTCATCTGCAAGGGCGGCGATTGCAGGAGAGGCGGTTCGAAAGGTGTTCGCAAGGCGTTCAAAGACCAGCTCCGCGAGGGGGGTCGGGCAGGGGACGTCCGAGTAGACGCCGTCGATTGCCTCGGCCTGTGCAAGCACGGCCCGAACGTCGTCATCTACCCCGGTGGAGCCTGGTATCTCGGCCTCAGGGCAGACGACGTCCCGGAGATCGTGGAGCGGCATCTCGAAGGTGATGCGCCCGTCGAGCGGCTCGCCGCCAGCTTCCGCCCGCGCAAGAAGAAGAAGTAGGTGGAGGGGACCTACCCCCTCCTCCCCGGCCGAGGTGCTCTAGCTCACGCTCGTCAGCTCGGCCCGGACGATCAGACGCTCCTTGTAGTCCGGCAGCGTGCAGGTCTGCAGGGTGACTATGTTCCGGCCCGCGACGGGTTGGGTGACGTAGAAGGCGTCGGGAGAGACGATGAACCGCTTGAAGACCTCGTAGGTGTAGCGCCTGCCGTTCGCGTCGGTGAGGACGACCTCGTCGCCGTTCTCCAGCTTGTTGAGGTCCCAGAAGACCAGGTAGCTCTTTGTACCCGGGAAGCCGAGGCGGTGGCCGGCTATGTAGACGTTGGATCCCCTCTGCCACGGAAAGCCCGAGCCCCTGAGGTGCAGCGCCCCATCATGGAGCGACGCCTTGTCGCCCGCGGGGCCGTCGTAAACCGGCACCTCCCGTACCCGCTGCATATCGGGGACGGTGAGCGTCATGGTCGATTTCTTGGGGGTATCGGCCGTGAAGAGAGCCAGGGTGGCGAACGGGTCGTTGATGAGAAAGGAGTACCCGATGATGAGCAGCCCCGCAACGACGAGGAGCGGGGAGATCAGGCGCACCAACATCCTGGCCGGGCTCCGCCTCGTCCGATACTTCTGCACTCCGCCCTCAACCTCCCTTCTCTGGCGACGCTCTCTTATCTCCGGCAACAAGAAGAGCGTACTCTACAAAAGCAACATTTCGATTACAAAACAGGACTCTGTTGGTAACGGTTTCCCCACCGGCGTGCCGCAGGAGCGCGATCCCGCTTTCGCGGCTATAATCTTCGGCGTGAAGGTAGGAGTACCGAGGGAGATAGCGGAGGGTGAGAATAGGGTCGGGCTGGTCCCCGAGACCGTTGGGAAGCTGGTCCGGGAGGGCTTCGAGGTGCTCGTCGAGACCGGGGCGGGCCGCGACTACAACCTGGACGAGGGCTACGAGGAGGCCGGGGCGAGGATCGTCGCTGACGCCGGGGCGCTCTACGGCGAGGCCGACATGGTCGTCAAGGTCGCCAAGCCTACCGGGGACGAGGTGGGCCAGATGCACGAGGGCCAGGTTCTCGTCTGCTTTTTGAACGGTCCTCAGCAACCGGAGCTCGTCAGAGAGCTGGCCGAGGCCGGGGTAACCGTTTTCTCCAACGAGGCCATCCCCCGCACGAGCGTCGCGCAGAGCATGGACGCTCTCAGTTCGATGGGCTCCATCGCCGGCTACAAATGCGCGCTGATCGGGGCCAATACT